>NZ_JBBNGE010000061.1:0-15367 GCF_040095255.1 Segatella sinensis
AAAGTACTATCATTGTTGCTTGAAAGTACTATCATTGTTGCTTGAAAGTACTATCATTGTTGCTTGAAAGTACTATCGTTGTTGCATCGTTTTTACGTTAATAGTCTTCGGAGTAACCTTTGCTTGTTGCCGGAAGAATTAATGGTATAAGCCGGAGATGCCTATGTCTTCAGCCGCACAACAGCTGTTGTGCGCTTGCATATCAGCTGTTATGCGCTCGCCCAACACCTGTTGTGCAAGTGGAAATCAGCTGGTGGGCGGATTTCAAATCCGTCGGGGCGGCAAGGGCAGAAGCTCCTAGGGAGATGTGTCATGTCAGAACCAATACGCCCTGAAAGGGCAGAAGCTCCTAGCCCAGGGCATCGCCCTGGGTAGTTATGTTTGCAAACCTGTCGCCCTGTAAGGGCAAAAGCTTCAAAGAACCAGATGATTACAAAGCTTTTGCCCTTTCAGGGCACAAAAAAAAGTCGTGGAATCTTAGAAGGTGAGTCACCTCGGCAACTAAAATCCCAACGACCAGTCTAGTCTAGTTTTCGCAAATTTGTATAATAGTAAATGATAATAATGTCTTATAATAACTAAAACAAGGGGGGAGGAAGTATTCCAAGCTTCCTTCCCTCCTCTCTTACAGATATATGATTCTTAACTTTTGTATTTTGCTTAATTTTGATTTTGGTAGTTGATTGTCACCGTCCAATGCTTGTTGCTATTGTAGTGCTTAGCCTTGATGTAGAACGTACCTTCAGTACCTGTTACGGCACGTACATTCTTCATTGTGATGGTTTGAGTATTTCCAATCACACTTGGATTTTCATACTTGGTGACGAACCAACAGTTCCAGCCTGCGCCTCCATCAACCTCTTCAGTAGAAGCTACCTTTACATCGCTGCCTATAGGGTTCACATCATTGGATGCAATCTCAATTTCTATTGGCAACAACTCCTTAGGATAGTAACTTGGAATTGTGAAAGTCAGTTGGGCTTCTGAAGTTACCTTCTTACCCATTGTAATTTTAGTTGGGAATTTGAAGTCCACATTGCTGATACTGTAGAGATGGATGTTTCTAGTCAATCCATGCTTCTTATCTACCAGCATGATGGTGGCAGTCTTACATTCACCGGCACTGATATCACCAATCTTGTATGTGATGGTTCCCTTACCGGTTGTAGCGTCATACTGTACTATAGGTACAGGAAGCTTTCCACCTTCCAGCTCCGTGAAATTCTTGTTCTCTGTCCAGGAAACATCGAAGTCGGCTGCAGTTTGATTAGCCTCACCCGTATATTCAAAGTCGATGACCTGCTCGCTGTTTGCAGATTCTTGTGTCAACATCTGGTAAGTACCATTCACGATATTCATCGTGTAAGTACCATCAGAAATTTCCTGGATGATGTCTTCTACCGTAATCCAAGGATTGTTGGCTGCATAGCCGTTAAGGGCATCGTTGTAGCCAGTATAACCTAACTTTTGATTCAGCTTCTTGATATGAATCGCATAGGTATAATTTCTCTTGATCTTATAGAATCGCTGATCCTTATCCTGAAGATAAACCTTGTACCATTTTTCGGTTTTGTCGTTGAATGTCACTTTCAGGATACAGCTCACAGGATTCTTACTTGAGTTTTCATCCTCAAAGCAATATTGCACAGTTCCCATCTGACCTGCAGAACCTTTGTATCTTTTTTCTGACTTAGGCAGGGTAATGTCGTTAATATTCCATTCCCAATCCTTAGTATCATCAGTGGTGTTTGGAAACTCCAGTTTCTTACGGTCGAATGCAGCTATTGTTGCATATAACATTCCTTCGCCGATGGAGATTTCTACACTCTTGATATCGGTTGTAGTTTCCCAGTCTGCTGTGATCTTAGCACGATCTCTAATCAGATGAATCACATTGCTGCTATTGGTAAGCTTTGCCTTCATTTCTGCTGTTGTAGAACCACTGCAATATCCCCAATACTTGGTCTTCCGAGCCTGATTTTCATCTGCCTTTGATTCAAACGTAGTAATCAGCTTGTTCTCATGCAAACCAATCCACTCGTTGGCAGCCTTTGCCGTATTGATACCGGCATTGGCAATGATGTGGAGTCGGGCGGTGGCATTAGGCATCTTCACACTAATCTTTTTGTTATCGGTGTTAGCTGCCCCATCGCCAATTTCCTCTTCGCTTGTAGCTTCCACATTCAGATCCCGACCCATGCCCAGGAAGTATCCATTGGCATCGAAGCAGAATATCTGCACATCAGAGCTTCCGAATCCCTCGTTGTTGTAGCCCTCAGATCTTGTTCCGATTTTGTAGTCTGGAGTAGATACCTTGAAGCTGAGCGTCATCTCACCCTTGCTGTTAGAAGGCACCGTCTCTTCAGACAAATCGCTTGTGCAGGCTGTTAGCATGGTTGCTAACAGTCCTACCAACATTCCGATATATAGTTTTAACTTTTTCATTTTGTACCTTCTTTAATTGTTATTCATTCTTGTTTTCCAGCTCTTTTACCTCGTCTGGTTTGAGGTCGCGAACGCAACGAACATACCCAGTTGAAGAATTACCATTGTTTGTTTTAACCTCTTTGCCATTTAAGGCCCAGTAGGATCCTCCAGCTAATACAACGTCAATCACATCTTGCTTATTATTATATTGATATTTTGTGATAACGCCAATTTCCGATGCTGTTGGTAATCGCCAGTCTGTATATTTTGTACCATCCTTTCTCACCTCAATGTATTTGTCACAATGTTCTGAAGCATCAACTCCGTCATCGAATGGTAGTACTGTACCTAATTGAGATGCCAACATAAAGGCTGGTGAAACAACATCTTCCTGAGATTGTTTCGTGTTTGGATCAATGTTTGTAACGTGTCCTATTTTATAGTCAGTTTGATCTTGCTGTGTACTTGTTATTTGTACAACATACATCTGATTATTATTTTTTTCTCCCATATTGCTTCTCGTGGTTGCTTGATAGCTCTTGTTAATCTTTTTGTCATAGTATGTATAGATGTTGTTATCTATACAAACCTTAGCTTGAAAGTTGTCATCAGCATACCCTTTTCGTGTCTTATGTAGTTTTTGATCTTCCTTCCAGTCAATTCCTACAGTTGTAGCAATCTTACCAGAAGGTTTACCTGTCAAATAATCATAACGTTCGTATGTATTTAATTTATCTTTTGTAGAATACCAGCCAGCTATACCCTGGATATACTCCAAAGGATACTGTTTGATAGTTACATTCACAGGATCTTTCACGCCTTCGCAAGTAACCTTTATCTTGATATATTTAACAGACAGTGGCACGAAGTCATTGGTTTTATTGTTCGCATCGCCAATAACAATTGTTCCCTGATCCTGTAACTCACCATGACCATCTGCATATTGTGCAGAAGCTTTGAAGGATTGACTACCAGAGCATGATTGTTTCTTACCATTTTTGTCATAATAGTAAATTGCCACGGTTTCTACCGTACATTTACCAGAGCCATAGAACTTGATGGTAGAATTATCAAATCTCTGGTTCTTCATGATCATAAAGGTAGGAGAAACCAACAAGTACTTCTGGTCACCAGCATTGATTGTGGTCTTTTCGCCCTGGGTCCACTTCTGTACATCATATACCAGATCCATAGCATCACCATAAGTAATGTCAGAGCTGCTGCCCAGACTTGTTACGGTAGCGTTGGCTGTATAGACGTAGTTACGATCCAATGACTTGGTTTTCTTAGGGTCGCGAACTGGAATACTGTAATAGTAATCCACAGATGTTTCTTCACCCTTCTTCTTCAGCTTCACCTTGATCTTTGCCTGAGGTGCACTTGCATTATCTTTCCATGATGTTGCGTAGCTGTAGGTAACCAACTGATAGCCATCAGCAGCAGTCTTAGCCATTGTCTCATTCGTCTCTGTTTCGCTCATACTAGCTATGTTCTTAGCAGTATTTGGACCAAAGAGTGTAGTCTTGGTGTTATAGTTCAGCAACTGCCAGGTAGGTTCGCCTACCACCTCGTAGCCAGCAACATTGATATTGAGATTTACAACGATCTTGGCTGCAGCTCTTGTCAGCTTACTGTCGATGGTTTGGTTAGGCTCTTTGCTGACTGTCCAATCAGAGTTGGCTGTCATCAGGAAGTTCTTGGTAGCATTCTTGTCGCTGCTGCTGTAAGGCTTCCAGATGTCTGCATCAGTCTGCACCTTGTTTTTCAGGTCTGCCAATGATTTTACCTGTGTCAAGTCCTCATTTGCATTGGCAATAGAGTACACGAAGTAAGCCTTGTTCTCCTGCAGATTCAAGTCAACTTTCCAGTTGCCCTGACGAAGAATCGCTGTCTGGTTGCTTTGCAAGTTGCCTTCTAACTTCTGGTTGACACTTTGCTCCTGATATTCCTTGTCGAAAATCTTCACGTACAGGTTGTCCAGTGCAGCTTCACGCAGGGTTTGTTCAGAAGCAACTGCAGCTCTTGATACAGTTGCTTCTGTTACACTAGGCTTGATGCTGAGGCTCTCTGACGATGTTTCGGTGAAGAAATCATCCTGAGCGGAGCATCCTGCCATTGTTAGACCGAAGGTCAACAACATCAAGCCTTGTACAGATTTTCTATATTTATTTAACTTCTTCATGATGATTTAATCCTTTAGTTTATTTAAACCACATATTCTCATTTAAATTCCTGAGCGATCAGCACCCTGGGTGAACTTGATATTAAATTCATCTCCAGGTAGTTTTCCAGTTCCTACATTGAACAGAACCTTTCTCATGTCAGGTGCAAGAACGATAAATACGTTGGTGTCGAAATTTCTTTCTACTGCTAAGTCTTTATTTCTCTTTGGCACTACATAGAATGTAAATGAGTTGCCTTTGATGTCGCTCTTACTTACTGTATCATAGGTTGTTCCATTCACATAGAACGCAAAGTCTGGGTTGTCGCACTGAAGGATCCAGTTCTTGTCGCCTGTATCAATGTTCTTCAGCGTGATAGCTGGACCACCTCCATTTGGAATACCATAGTGAACTTCCACTGAATCTCTATATTCTCCTTCGTCTCGTACCATCTCGATGCTTACCGTATCAGTATATTCCCATACGATGTTGTCAACCCAGTTACTTACGATAGGATTCACATTCAGTTCTGCCGGATTATCAGGATCACTACCACCTTCTCTGTCCACCTTGGCTGTTACGTCGTAGATGGTGTTGCGGTCGAGGCGATAGAGAGGCTCGTAGTTTGCCCAATTAGGCTTGCCGTCTGCTGTTGCCTCATCGTTATCTTCGTAGAGGCGCTTGTTTACCGGAACCTTGTAGAAGTAATCATTGTTGTTGAATTTTGCCTTGAGCAGGATGTAGGTCTGCTTGGTGACATCGATTGGCTCTTCTACCTTTGGATCCTTTTTCTTGTCAATCCAATTGTTGGCGTATGAGTAGAACACAGCCTTGTTGTCTTGTGTGATGGCAGGAGCAGTTACCTTGCTGCTGGCAGCAGCTTCGTTATTCAATGCATTGTTTGTGCTGGTACCTTCTGCGAGGATAGAACCGTCTGCTGCGTAGTGTATCAACTGACAGGCATAGGCATTCTCTGTAGGAGCTACTGTGTTGCCCTTGTCATCTTGTACGTTGAGGCGAATCTTGGCTAGCGCTCTCTTCAGCTGGAATCTGATGTGAATCATTCCGTTTTCAATCGGTTTGGTCTCCTCCATCTTGGCATCCATCACGAATGAAGTCTGCTTTGCCTTGGGATTGAAGGTGGCTGCCTTGTTGATGGTGGCAGCTTTCAATTGATCCAATGTTGTAATGCTGCCGATATTATCCAGGTTTGCTACCAGATAGAGAGTGTTGCCTGTAATATCCGAACGCTTCAGCTGGGTGCTTTCCAACTTCTTGTGCTTGTAATCTGTAGTAGGACTGCCCTGAACAGAAGCATCTGTAAGAGGAAGCCTCTTGACGAAATTTCCATTTGCATCGAAAACGAAGAGTTCGAGGCGCTCAATCCAGTTTTCATTGAGATAATCCGATCCATCCTCTGTTGTTTCTCCTGCGCGGGTAACAGCTGCACGGGTATCAGTAGCAGAACCGCCTACTTTATATTCCAGCACTACATCGTAGTCGCAACTCGGTGTGCCGTCTATATCATCGCTCATGCAAGATGTGTTTGCAAGCCCTAAGAGGGCGATTGCACACATCGCAAAGTATTTTGATATTGCTTTCATTGTTTGCCCTCCTTATTTTATTATTAAATAATTAGTATAATGTCCACTCTTTTCTTGGAGATCATCGTAGGGAGTTCCCTTGGTTGCCTGCAGTTGGAAAATGCGGATGCGGGTATTGGTTCCTGCAAACTTTCTTTCCTTCTTGTACCTACCTCTTGCATAGTCAGGGTTGATTTCCACTTCGTATTCATGGATTCCATCCAGCGATACGGTTACGTAGAGGTCGGTAAATACAGGATTGTCGCCCTTACCTTTAGCCCAAGGAGTCAAATCTGTCCATGATTTACCGTTTGTCCATGCATTCTTGGCTTCTACCTTGATCTGATAAGGATCTTTTCGGGCGATGCCTGTAGAAACGCAGGTAGTGGTATCGGTAGAATTACCATAGTTAAAAGCAAACTCAGTAGGGTTGGTGAGATGTGCTTTCCAAACCAGTCCGGTAGGACCATCTACCTTGATATAGAAGGCTGCTCCAGATGGCGCATCCTTCAAATAATTATGGTCTTTATCCTGGTATCTAGGATAGTTTACCAGACAGTAGAGACCTTCTGCATCACCTTCCTGTGGATTCGGTGTAAATTCAGTTTCATTTTTGGATGGTGTCTGCCATGCAAACATCTGGCAATTTACATTGCTCCAGCTGATTTCAGAAGTTACCACGTTCCAAGGCATTACCTGCCAGTCGAGGCAGAGGGCTCCACCTTGGAGGAAGTAGCCGTAAACTACGAGCTCTCGGTTGCGGATAGCGTTGCCGCTGGATGGAATGGTGAATTCCTTGGATCTTACGAAATCGTCGTCAGCCAACTGATAGTAAATCGTACCCTTGATAGGCTTGTTGGTTTCACGAAGATAGCACAAATTATGTTCGCCGATTTCCTTGAATTCCTTATTCATGCGGTCCATATAAGCCTGAGCTGTTTCGGTTTTTTCATCACGCTTATAAGCAAGCGGATCAGTTACCGCCTTGATTCCTGTATTTTCTACACCGTCAAGCTTGAGGGGTGAAGCAACATAAGAAGTTCCGTACTTATTGCTTGTTGCAGCCTTGTTGGCATCAGCGGTTTCATAATCCTCTTCATCAGGGAAAACATAGCTTTCTGTAGGGAAGGTGTATCCATCTATTTCAATTCTTGTTACCTTCACATTTTCTGTCAAGGCATTAGCATCTGCCGTGCGGGCGAAATAGAAGTGAAGCTTGGAAACGGCGCGAACCAGAGGAATCGTAATGCGCTTGTTCTGTGCCTCGGCTTCTGTGAGTGCAGCAAACCTGTTTACGTCGATGTTGGTAATGGCACGAGAGATAGGGAGTCCGTTTGCTGGAACGGCTGTTGTCTCTGCGCTACCGCTACCGTCATCCTTGATTCCGAAAGGACTGGTGAATGTTAATTCCTTCAAGTCCTTGCGGGTGATGGTATATAGCGTCTTGCCTTTCAGGTTGGCATTGGTGCTTTCCGTGTTTGCCAGGATGTAGAGGTCGATGTTTTTGATTTCTTCACCGTTGATCTTACGCAAGAATCTCAAGTTCAGCGTGTAGTTGCCGTTGACGGGGTTACCGTCAGCAGTAGGAGTGTCTTCCTTGTAAGCAATCGGATTGGCGCTTTCGGCGCTTTCTCCTGTTCCTGATTTAAACACCCATACCTTGATGCTATGAATGTCGCTCTCTGTGTTAGGATTAGCCTGGGTCTCGTCGTCCTTTCCGATGTCCCCAGCTCTGCTCGCTCTGGAAGTCGTGTTGCTGGCGGTAGAGAAGCTCAGGTTGAGGTAAGCTTCATCGCCAGTTGCAGGTGCCTGCGAATCTTGGTCTGAACAAGATGCCATTGTGCTCAACATGAGCAAGGCTGCGATAGCCATGCCTAGCCGGCGTGTCATCTTGATCAAAGTTGAGTTATAGCGTTTCATCTTTTTAATCTTTTACTTATACTTAATACTTTTCTTTCTCTCTATACAGTGTGGGTAGCACTGTTTCCTTATTTGGATCCGAGGTCTGCATTCTGCAGATTGAGAACCCAGCCGTTCACCTTGATTCTAGCATCCATGTGGTAGTCGGAACCTGGACTTGGAACGTAGAATACGAGGGTGTAGTGATCCTGGCGGTCGAGGTATTCCTGATCCTCCCAGCCCTTGTCGGTGCGCTCGCCGCAGAGAGCGAGGAACCATGGCAGTGAGTGGTTGAAGATTTCCTTGCCTGTGCGCTTGTCGGTGATTACGATTCGCTTGTCGTTGTACTCCTTACTGTCGGTGTTGCGGGTGCTTACATCGTTCTTGCGCTCGAACATTCTGGAAGAAGACAGGTCGTAAACCAAAGCCTTGTCGATTATTTCACCTTCTACCTCAGTATTGCCGTCGGTGTTAACCACCAGTTTCTCGTTGTAAGGCACGTAGGTGATTGGCTTGTTCTGTTCTACTCCGTTGGCATCCTTTACCTTGTCGCCCTTGTAGTCGAGGAGGGCAGCCGAACCCTTGATTCTTACGTCGAAGTTTTCTGCCACGAATCCCTGCTGTTCGTTATCGTAAGGAAGCATCACGATGCGGTAGGTCTTGGTACATTTCATCAGACTCAGTTTGCCGGATGTGTCCTTCTTGCCCTTGAAGTCGAGAGATGTCTGGGCGGTGTAGAGAGCGGTGAACTTCTTGTTGTTGACAGAAGCCTCTCCGTCTTTCTTTCCCATTTCCTCCTGCAGGTCGTTGATGGTAGAAACACCTGGTGTGAGTTGGGTGAAGCTGAACTCCATCTCGTCGTCACCGTCGGCTCTGCTACCTGTAGGTTTCTTGTCACGAGCGAGGCAGACGAAGGTGTATTTGCCTTCCTGTAAGTCTGTGATGTCCATGCTGTGACCCGTTTCGAATTTGTCGGCAGACTGCGTATAGGTATCGAAGTATTTACCGTTTTTATCGAAAACATAGACGTTGAGGTTTTTCACTTCCTGGGAGAAAGCATCAGCGTTCTCAACATTATATGTATAATCGAACTTGAGCGACACCTTAGGTGCAGGACAATTCGTCAGATCGTCTTTCATGCATGATGAAAGCGAAGAGAGTGCGATGGCTGAGATACAAACCACTTTGCAACCGTTTTTGATGATGAAATGTTTCATATCGTTTGTGTTTTATTAATTCTTTTACTTATACTTATATCTAGTGTGCCGTAGGGCTTTAGAAGTGGGGGTAGCCTCCGGCATCCTTTTTTCCTTGTTGAGTGGTGCTGATTCAGCACGATAGGGGTTCCCGCCATCTTTGGCGGCAAAAATCATTTTTTTCTTTTTTAATCTCCCGGAGGCGGGGTTGCCCCCGGGAGATTGAGCGTATTGTTGTTTCAAGAATTATCTTGAGATCGGGGGATGGGGTACATCCCCGGAGCATTCATCTTTTTCTGTTTCTGCGATTAAGCGAAGTGATTGGGATTAGTCACCCAAACTTACGTCCTGTGTATTGAGAACCCAAGGGTTAACAGTTACAGTTACGTCGAGGTAGAACAAACCGTTCTTGTCAATCTCACCGTTAGGAACCTGTGCACCTACGTTGAAGATCTTGTTAACATTCAAGCGGTAAATAGTGTTACGCTGGATAACGTCCTTGCCCAACTGTTTGTCTGTAATAACCTGCTTGTAATATGTCAAACCCTTGTTGAATACCTCGATGCCATACTGTGCACGGAATTCTGACAACTTGGTCTCTACAGACTTCGCGGTTTCAGCTGTTGGCTCTGTCTTAGCCTCTTCCAATTTTGTCTTCAACTGGGCTGCACTCTTACCCTCGAAGAGTCCTGCAACGTCTGCATAAGCCTTCATAATCTGATCAAAGCTTGTGTAGATAACGTTGTTGTAACGATAGAATGTACCATCCTGGAAGTCAGCTGGCATAAGCTTACCTGCAGCATCCTTAAACTGATTTGCATCCAAAGTAACCTTGTACTCGAAGTACATTGCAGTTGCGTCAGACTTGTTGTTCTCAAAGATATAGTCATTTGTAGCACCAGTCAAAGCCTTGAAGCCACCATCCTTGAACAAATACTTCTCACCGAAGTCATTCTTTGTCTTAGACAATGTTGCGTCATCTGGGATTAAAAGGCTCCATTCACTTTCTGCCTTATTCCAATTCTGCATAACGTATGTCTTGTTTGTAACGTTAGAGAGAGCATAGCGAACCAATTCAATCTTAGAAACCTTCTCCTTTGCATCGTCAATTGCATTCTTCAATGCCTGTGAAGCGTTTGCTGGGTATTCTCCTAAAAGTGCTTTTGTACTAGTAGGAACATCAACGCGAGCTGTTACACGCTCAATCTTGATTGCGCTTTCTGCGTTCTTGTACATAACCTTTGCAGGGTTGTTTTCAACCTTGTTAGCATCAGTGAATGTGACAGTATAGCCATTACCATTGGTTGTTGCATCATTCTGGTTGAACATAGAGAAGTTGTTGTCTGTATCACATGGCTTAGCAAAAGCTCCTGTTGATGTGAATGTCTGTGTAATGCCAGTTGCGGTAAACACGCCTGGCACACTCTTTCCCTTTTCGATAGTAAACGGTTCTGCAGTATTATCCATTTTGGTTGAACCAGCCTTGAAATATACCTTATAGGTAGCACCTGCAGCTACATTTTCTACTTGAATCTGAAGTATAGTCTGACCATCCTTCTGAGAATCTGCCTTGTCCTTGACAGCTCCAGTCCAATCCTTACCGGTCAGAGCCTTGCTAAATACAATGGATCCTTTTTCATCAACCAAGTAGAAAGTACCATTCTTTACAGCTGCTTCTTCTGCGGTAGCATCCTCTGTAGGTATTGGATTTTCAATAGAGGTTCTTGTTTCATTGCTAGTAGGAGTCTGTACGGCCAATGTCATATAGAAACCTTTCACCTGTGACTGTGTACCTGCGCCACCACCTAAATCATCATTGCTGCTGCAGCTTGAGAAAGATAACGCTGCTGCTGATACCAAGCTCATTGCGAGCAAATTCATTTTCTTCATAATCTTTTACTTATTAAGTGTTATACAAAATTTTGTTTTGAGTTGCGAAATGGACGGGTCTCTCAGACCTCATCACTGGCTTCGCCCGGGGGTAATCAAAAACTATTCTTTCTTTTCCAGTTCTTAAATTAAATTTTTTAGTTTATATTATTATTGTTTATGTTTATTCTTTTACTTATATATAAATTACATCAAGCGTTTATGAAGCTTTTGCCCTTTCAGGGCGCTTTGCTTTCGGCTTGTTTACCCAGGGTGTTGCCCTGGGCTAGGAGCTGTTGCCCTTTCAGGGCGTTTGGCGCCTAAGTGCTTTTGTGCCTGTGCTTTACGCTGCAATCTTGCCTGTGTCTTACTCCACAATCTTGTTCAGCTTGTTGAGATTCTCCTGAGCACCCTTCAAGCCTCCGGCTACAGCCTTCTGGAAGTACTGCTTGGCAGCTTCGTAATCCTCATTGAGAACGGCGAGGCAACCACGGGCATTATCTACTTCGGCACCGGTGCCAGCCTTCTTCAGGTATTTCTCTGCGCTTACCTTGTCACCTCTGTCGATGGCTGCAAGGGCTGCATTCAGATTGGCGAGCTTATCTTCTGGGAACATCTTCACGGCTGTGTCGAATACATTGTTGTACTCTTCGCTTCCCTTCGGATAGCTGTTTGCCACCATGTACATCTCCTGGAGAGAGAGCTTCTGCGGACGGGTCTTGATTACTCTGCGAGCCTCTTCGAGGTTGAATGCCTTCACGTCGTACTCGATGGTGTAATCTGTGCGGCGCAAGCTTGGCCAAACCTTGTCAACGAGGAATCGGAATGCCTCACCAGCCTTGGCTGCGAGCGTCTGTTCCTTCTGGTCAGGAGTCATATCGCTGTTGATGATCTTGAGAGCAGCTTCCTTCTGAGGGATTTTGTGACTCTTGATGTACTCCAGTGTTCCTTCCCAATCCTCAGCTGTAGATTCTACCTTGAAGAGCTTCTTGTCGATAGGGTAGGTCTTCAACAGGTAGTTGTAGAGAGCCTGGGTACGGTTGCGGGAAAGCTTGTCGTTGTTGGCATAGCTGCCGTCAGGAGAAGCATAACCGTGGAGGGTAATGGAAGTGATGGTTACATCAGGGTCGTTCTTCACGAGGTCGAGCGTCTGCTTGATGGTAGCCAACTCATTGGTATTGTTACCGAGATCCTTCACGATATCCCACTTGTTGATGCGGAAGTTGAGTCTAGCCGAACCGTTTTCCTGTCTGATCTTCACTGCCTCCGCCTTTGGCTGCTGATAAGCCTGGTAGAGCTGCTGAGGCGTAACGAGCGCCTCTCCATTGTTGGTGAGCAGGTTTTCTGCCAGCAGTTTCTGGTTACATCCACATGCATCATTGCTGATGGCGAAGTTGGAGTTCTTCATCCAGTCCTGGTAAGGAGTAGAGTAAGCGTATCGGAGCGTCTGTGGCTCCTTGTTTTCACGCTTGGCAACGATGAGCGGGTTCTGTGTAGCGGTCTTCTTGGTACGCTGGTAGTAGATGTATCTCTTGTTACCCATCACCTCCACAGCCGGGAGCTTGAGCGTATCCTCACCCTTATATAAAATAGGTGTAAGGATGAGACCTTTGTTGCTTGCCAGTTTCACGTCATCGAGATTGAGGTCCATATAGACGTTCACCTTATTGCCTTTCTTCTTGATTTCCTTGTTGAGGACTTTCATATCCTTGGCAGCCTGTTTCTGAGCGATAGCGTTAGTGCTAAACAGAATGCTGAGGGCGACGGCTCCAAGTGTCTTGTTTAAAATCTTATATGTATTCATAATCTTCAGTTTTTACTTATTCATATAATAATGTATCATGAATTAGAAGACATACACCAGATTGAGTGCCGCCTTGGTAGGTCCTACGTAGTGATGCGCCTTGTCATTCTCGAGTTTCTCACCACACTGTGGGCATTCATATTTATCCGATTTCGAATAAACGTATCCCACTCCGAGTTCAGCCTCGAAGTTCCAATGCTTGGAGAGAGCCCAGGTATAACCGTATGCAACACCTGCACCTACGAACCAACCTTCGTATCTGTAATCTTTCAATTTGGAGAAGTCGGTACCGAGGAACTTGAAGTCAAGATCTACGTTACCTATGTTATGAGAACCTCCGAGGGCGTGGAAGCCGATGAAGGAACCCATCATCTTATTGCAGAACCAGTATCTAGCTTCTGGTTGAACAAGCCAGTGCTGCCACTTCTTGTTCTTGGAAAATGTCCAAGGGTTGTAGTTGCCGGATACATCCAAGGTCCATTTTGGGGAAAGGCCAAATTCGAATCCGAGGTTCATGGTGCTTGTAGCATCATAAAGGAGGTTCGTCTTTATGGCCACCTTCTGAGCGACGGCTGGGCAGATGAAGCTGCCTACAGCCAGTAGCGCAATTAAAATCCTTCTGTTCATACTTAAAATCTTTTAATGATTTAAGAATGACAAATGGTCTCTCTAGAGAAACGCATCATCATCTTTTACTTATACTTATACTTATACTTTTTTTCTTTTCTTTTCTTTTTCCTTCTTTTCAATAGGCTTGCTCCTAGACTTTATTAATTTAAAGAATAGTTAGTCTATCATTTACTCTTCTTCTACTCATCAACATCTTTATCATCTACTCCTCAGTTCTTAGATGCCTGTTGGCAACTTTGGGGTTTGATTGAAAGCTCGGGCTTGAAACCGCGAACTTTGTTTTTACGATTGCAAAGATAGCATCTTTTTCGATTGCTGCCAAGAAAAATGCGCCTAAAAATGCTGATACCGAATAAAAACGCATAAATGAAACACTGAAAAACCCTGAAAAATGCTTTTTCGTATATGTTTTTTGCTTTTTCAGCCACTTTTTTACCTATTTTCTTAGTTTTTTTCGATTTTTAGTTGTAATTTTGCAACTGAGAAGAATAAGTTAGTAAATTAGCAATGAATTCAGGATTCAGAGATCCTGAAAGGAATGCAAGAAGCCCCTAAGCGGGCTAGACTTTATTAATTATAAGTAAATAAGAACTGTTTCAATTGAAAGCAAATGATGAAGACTAAGAACAAACTTTGGGATTTGTGCCTGCGCTTGGAGCAGCATTTATGCCCTGACTATTGTGGAGTGGTGGACCGCCGAAGGGTGATTGCCTTCGTCCTTTTGACTCTGGTAGAGATGCTCATTATTCCCTACCACTTCCTTTTGTTTTACATGATGGATGCATGGGGGGGGCATGCTCTATAATGTAGTCCATACCCTCGCACTGGCGCTGCTGATGTATGTGGTGCTGAAGCGCAAGGTGGTATTCAAGACCGGCATCTCCCTGCTCTATATCCTCGTATTCGTGAAGCTGGCGATAGACAGTATGCTCTGTCTGCACTATCAGGGTGACCGGGACAACCTGAGCGTGATGAGCAATATCTTCATCATGTTTATACTCGCCATTACCGCCCAGAGCCAGCAGCTCAACCGAACCACTCTCGGCTTTGCCGTCTCTCTGCTGCCAGTGGTAGCGGTAGCCATCTCGCATACGCAGATCTCCTCGCTGTTCTTCAGCATCAAGGCTGTTCTGGTTGGTTTCCTGATGATTTTGTATGTATGGCTCTATAACAGTGAATCAGTCATGTTCAAGGGACTCAGACAGCCCAAGCAGATGAGGGAAGAAGAGAAGAAGGCACTGCACATGCTTGCTGACCTGAAGGATGAAGAGAAGGATATGGCGGTGAACCTGTTGAGCCGCCTGAGCCCGGAACAGCAGCAGAATATCCTGGACCGTGCCGCAGAACAGTTGAAGACCAGCGAACTGACCAAGAAGGCATGGGATCTGGTATGTGCCGACCTCACCAACAGTGAGCGAGTGATCTGCCAGATGGTACTGGAAGGCAAGATGCTGAAGGAAATCTGCATCGAACTGAACAAGAGTGAATCGAACATCACCAGCCAGCGCAGCCATATCCGCAAGAAACTGAATATGGACCGCAAGGACGACCTGCGACGCGAACTGGAAAAGCGCTTCTATGAAGCCAGAAATTCATTGGGAGAATAGTTGTAAATTGTAAAGGAGGAGTTTTTTTGAGGGTGTGTAATAAGTCTAGATTATGGCAGCCGAAGACGGGCTGAAAGCCCAAAAGCTCCTAGCCCAGGGCATCGCCCTGGGTAATGTTGGCAAAAAGTAAAGTCGCCCTGAAAGGGCAAAAGCTTTCAATTTCAAAGCTTTTGCCCTTTCAGGGAGGTCG
>NZ_JBBNGE010000062.1:0-15322 GCF_040095255.1 Segatella sinensis
ATGGCAAAATCCTGAGCAACTTTTTGTTGCTCAGGAACTTATAAATAAAGTTAAATTATAGTGTTGCGGAATTAAGGGGAAAGAAAGGCAGATAAGAAAAGAGCAACTATTGTTTGTGAAGCAACAAATCTTGATGAAGGAGCAGGAATTGCAGAAAAGTCAGGAGGAGTTGGCTAAAATGAAGAGGGAGCTTTCTTCAAAATCTTCGCTTGTGTTAGACAAGGAGAAGTCTATAATGATGCTGAAGGATGAAATAGAGGCATTGACTAATGATTACCCACAAGACAACAATGAAAGTTATGCTGTCTTCCAGCAAAAAGCTATGGTGATTAAGTTTAGGGAATTGGCAGAAAAAGGTATAGAGCCTTCTTCTCGCCAATGGGACGTTCTGGATAATATATTCGAATCATTTTTCAAGCAGTTTAGATTATCGCTAGAGAAGAACAGTAAGTTAAATGAAAATGAATATAGAATATGTATGTTGGTTTGGTTGGGATTTGTTCCTAATCAGATGAAAATATTAATGGGTATGTCATCCTCTAATATCTCAAATATAAGAAAACGTTTGTCTAAAAAGTTATTTGATAGAGAGATGACAACGAGCAAATTTGATGACGAAATCCGTAAAATTCGGGTGGAAGACTAATTTGTGAAATTGTGAAATCTTTAGTTATCTATTTGTGCTTTAGTTTGTTGTGCTCACAATTGTGAAATTGTGAAATGTTAAAGCTGCCTGATGTAATATGTGTAGTAAAAAGAAAAGTTTATCTTTGCAAACAAAAAGCATATGACTAAAAGAATTTTGATGTTTGCATGTTCTGATAGGAGAATGCAAGAAATAGAGTTCAATATGTTGGATTACTGCTTTAGATGTATGTTAAATTCAAAATACAAAAAAATATGAGAAAATTATTTTTGTTATGCTTGATAATGCTTATATCCGTCACTACTATGGCGGAAGGCTATTCTGGTAAAATAATTTCTGGCAATAAACTGCAAGGACTGGCTGATGCAACAATTCAGCTTTTCAATAACAATGTGTTTGTTGGTGGTTGCAAGTCTAAAACTGATGGCTCCTTTAGTGTGAATACTTCCCAAAAGGCAACAAGAATTTCTGTCAGCTATGTGGGACTTGAGTCTTATACCAGAAAGGATAGTCTCGGACTTCCTGAGAACTTGGGTGTAATTGCATTGTCTACTCATAATGTTGGCTTAAAGGAAGTTACTGTCACGGGAACTTTAAAGCAAGAGACCTATAACAAGGACATTTACCTTATCACCGACTCTATGCGCAAAGGCACGGCAAGCAGTGGACAGCTGTTGGAGAAAATACCAGGCTTTTTGCGTGATTGGGAAAATGACAAGTTGCGTGTGAATGGAGAAGAGGATATTGTACTTTTGGTAAATGACGTGGAAAAATCCTCAGATTATGCTATGCGCATAAATCCTAAGCGTGTCAAAAAAGTGGAAATCACTTACAATCCTACAGGAAAGTATGAGGGAAGGAGAATGTTGCTGAACTTATCCTTGTTTGATGATTATATTGGCTGGGATTTTGTGCCTTATACGAATTTGCAATATGGCAAAAACAATATGAATCAGGAAACCGTAGGGGGATCTTATACATATAGTGTGAATAAATTGTCATTTAATATAACTTCGGCTTTTTCGAATGTTGTCAATAAGGAAAGTGATTCCTTCACTCGTATGTATGCGGATAATTATGAGAGAAGTTCTCAAGAAGTCGATTCTGGTAATCCAAATAAAATCGGTAAAAAACTGGGGTATGACATATCTCTTGGTGCTGAATATCAATTGGCTAAGGGGCATAGTCTTTCTTTTCAGACCAAAGGAACTTTTAATCAGTCCTTGGATTCTACCATGTACTTTATTACGGAGAAGGATAATGGGAATGTGGCCCAATATGAGCAATGGAATAGAGACAAATATTATTCCAACGACTATAATGTAGGATTGTTCTACCGTGGAAGTTTGGGAAAATTATATGTCAGCAGTGATTTGACTTACGACTATTATAATGTTAGGGAGAAAAGAACTTATTGGAGTAATTCCAACTTGAGTGAAACCCCAACGTTGGGTAATAAAAATTATGTGTTTTATGATCTGAGTATAAGTAGGCCATTATCCAAACAC
Source organism: Segatella sinensis (assembly GCF_040095255.1). Lineage (NCBI taxonomy): Bacteria > Pseudomonadati > Bacteroidota > Bacteroidia > Bacteroidales > Prevotellaceae > Segatella > Segatella sinensis. Next base: position 2,155 of record NZ_JBBNGE010000062.1, read on the forward strand.
TTCGATTTTTATGCAGACTATAACTTAGCGTGGAGAAAATATAATGATACGGATAGAAATACAGACGAATTAAAATATTGGTCTAAGAATATTCGCCATTTTATGTTAGCGATGCTTACTTGGCATCCAGTGGGTAGCTTTTATGTTAGCGGTGGTGCTCTTTGGCTTGGTAATTCTGATGATAATAACGTCGGACATATAGCAAATTATTCCTGGAGTCCTATGGGACGTTTGTTCTACAAGCCTTGGCGTATTGTAACTATCAGGAGCAATTTCCACATTTCAGCAATGTATCCTAATTTGGATCAATTAACTGCTACGGAATACCAAATAGATTCAAAGATGATTCATGGTGGAAATCCACTGTTGAAATCTTCAAGATTGATTTACTTGGATGCGACTATGAGTATAGATAAACTGTTTAACATAATATTTGTAAACTTTTATAATAAAGACATGAATGAGTCGCTTTATTATTCATTGTTACCAACAGGTATGGTGAAAGAAAGTTATAAAAATGCAGATTGGCATCGAATGATGTTCATATTGTCAGGGGATTACAAACTTTTCAAAGATTGTAATCTTGGTGTAAACCTTTCTTATTTCCATGATGTTGCATCTGTAGAGGAAGGTATCAAGAGAAAAGGTGATATTTGGAAGATGTATATGCAAGCCAGGTATAAAATTAGCCCTTTGAAATTGAATGTGCAAGCATCTTACGATTTGAATTATGCTACAACCCCTACTTTGCAAGGTAAATATACGAAGCATCTAGGATATGCTAAAATAGTATTGAATAGATTGTTTTCAAATGGTAAACTTGAGGGGACTCTGACCGCTACGATGCCTGCCAATATTGGAAAGCGGAAGTTTGGATATGAATATCATTTGCCCTATTTTACAACTGTGACAAATTCTTCTAGAAATAGTACTTACGGTCCATACGTGGTATTGGGAGTTAAAATGTTCTTGCATGGCGGTAAGCAAGTGAGAATGAGACAAAATTCTTTCAATGTTGATGCAGAAAAATAATAAGGTAATGGATATTGATGCAAAATTAAAGGCAGTAGCCCTCAGCGATAATAAGTTGGGGCTACTGCAAGGCAAATCTATGTTGGGCATTAGTGAGGCTGCAGAGTATTTCTGCAGGCTATTAACGGCTTCTCAATAGGGATAATGCATAGAGAGGCAGTATGGTGACATGCCTTATGGCGTCATCGTCCTGCTTGTCAATGTAATCAAATGATCCGAAATTCTCTAAGGAACAACGGAAGGCTTCGGTGAGCTTTTTCTCTCTCATGAATAGCCAGAGACTCTTCATGCCGCCCTGGGTGCCCGATTTGATTTCGATAGGGGTAATTTTCATGTTGTGGATTTCCAGATAGTCTATCTCGGCAACACTCTTCCCCTTCTGCTCCCAATAAAACATCTTCTGGCGCTGGATGCATGGTTTGTAACGCATCATCTCGAGTCCGGCAACCATTTCTGTTACACCTCCCTTATTGACAAGTTCCTGAGGGGTGCCGGCTAAAATAAGTTCTATGAGCTGCTGAGACAGGTCGCCTTCCAGTTGAAGCACAGCTAACAGTAATCCTGGGTCCAGAAAGAGAACCTTCATGCTTTTCTCGTCAGCTTCCGCATCCAGCGGAATACCATTGCCCGAGGTAGCGACCACAGGAGTAACGATTCCTGCAAGTGTCAACAGACGGAGGGCTTCTCTGATTTGTGAACTCTGATAATCTGCAGATATTTGCTTGTATGTCAACTTCTCTCCTGCCTGATGACAGATACCACGCATCGTTGTGCGCAGTAAATCTGGGTTGACTCTCTTTTTATACTTGCTGAAATCATCTTCGTATGTCAGTATGATGTCTTCCTGGATGTTTCTGCATCGGTTGAAATCGTGTGTCTTGGTCCATGCCAGAACAGATTCCGGCATGCCTCCAACAAGCAGGTAGGTGCGGAAGTATTCCACGAGTTTATCATGGAAGGCTTGATCTAAAGACTGGTTTCCGTATGCTTCATTTCGGAGAAGGATGAGCCCTTCTTCGTGATTGGCATACAGAAATTCATCGAAAGTCATCGGATACATGAAGAGCGAGTGAATCCTTCCTACTCCAAAAGTAGGGAGTTCCTGAAGCGTAAATTCCAGAAGTGATCCTGCGGCTATGACATGCAGCTCAGGATAATCTTCCTTGAAGAAGCGTAGTGCCATGATGGCTTCAGGGCATTCCTGGATTTCGTCGAGAAAGAGAAGCGTCTTACCTGCTTCTATAGGGACATTGATATAGCTGCTGATTTTTTTAGCAATCAATCGTACGTCAATATCCCCCTGGAAGAAGGTTTTGATTGCCTTGTTACGTTCGAAGTTTACCTCGGCGAAATACTCGAATTGCTTTCCAAAGTTTTTAACTGCTGATGATTTTCCAACCTGTCGGGCACCACGAAGCAGCAAGGGTTTCCGCATGGAATCTTCCTTCCAGGCGATGAGCTCTGAGTCTATGTTTCTATGTATATATTCTGTCATAATTGTAACTGTTTGAATAACAGGCGCAAATATAGCGAAAATACTCAAATCCGAGAAATAAATCGCGTTAAAATACTCAAATCCGAGAAATAATCGGCGTTAAAATACTCAAATCCGAGAAATAATACGACCTGCACGATTGAAATTACCCAATACGCCCTGAACCAACGGTCACCGTCCGAAGGGAAAGGTAAAGGGCAGAAGCTTCTAGCCCGTTTTAACCGTATAGTTTGTTTTTTTATTGTCGGATAAGCCCGAAAAACCGACGTTTAGACGCATCTGGCAACAAATAGGCACGGTGGTCGGGAAAGGGTGGTTGTGAATATACATTTTTTTATATATCTTTGCAATCAATAAGAATCTTTTTTGTATAACCGATAAACATGTAAGGCTTATGAGACGGAAATTTCACAGTTTAACTTTTGTGTTCATGGCATTGTTGATGATGTTGATGACGTTCGCTTCATGCAGTAAAATTCAGGATTTGCTGAATGAGGGAGATGATGATGACGACGACGATGGAGGCATTAATCCACCGGAACTCGTAGAAGGAAGAATGGAAGACATCGCTCTTTCGGGTATCGTGAGAGATGCCAGCGGCACTCCAATCGAGGGCGTGAGCATCGTGAGCGGCTCTTCTGCTGCTACTACCAATACCGATGGATTCTTTGAATTCGACCAGATTCAGGTAGTAAGTGTTCTGAACGACCGCTCGGTAGTGAGATTCAGCAAGGCGGGCTATTTTGATGTGGTGCGTTCTATGGATGCTGACGATGATGCTGCCGATGGCGCAAGCTGGGAGGTAGTGATGTGCAAGAAGGAGAACAATGATTTCACCAGCATCAAGACCTATTCTTCTTCATCCGACCAGACCCTGCAGGCTGGCGAAATGAAGATTGATATGCCGCAGGATGGATACAAGGTGGATGGTACCGGACTCAGCTATACCGGAAAGGTGAAGTCGGAGATGGTGTATCTGGATCCTAACAATGAACGATTCTCTGAGATGATGCCGGGTGGCGATCTCGCTGCTGTGCGCTCCGATAACTCCAGCGCCCAACTGGTTTCCTACGGAATGACCGACCTGAATATGTATGCCGAAAATGGCGACAAGTTGCAGCTCAAGGATGGCTGCAAGGCAAAGCTTACTTTCCCGATACCAGCCGGAATGGGCGAGAATCCGCCAGCCAGCATCCCTTTGTGGAGCTTCAATGAGAAGACTGGTCTCTGGGAGGAAGAAGGAAGTGCCGCATTGCAGGGAAATGTATATGTAGGAGAAGTGGCTCATTTCTCTTGGGTTAACCTGGATTATCCTGAAAAGCAGGGCACCGTTTATGGATATGTAAAGGATGATACCGGCAAGGTTCTGCCAGGTGTAAGATTGAGCATCGGACAGTTGCTGGCTCCTACAGTAACAAATTCAGATGGATATTATTCTCATGAAGTTCCTGCCAATACTGCTTTCAGCATCACGGTGAAAGCCCAGTATTATGGTGGCATCAGCCAGATGGCATTCGTGAATGTGGCAGCCCTCTCTCCTGGAGAAAGTCGCCGGGTAGATATCACCCTCTCTCACATGGTTCGCGTATATGGTAGGGTGATGAATGAGAAGGAAGAAGGTATCCGCTCTACTGTATGGGTACAGACGGATAAGGATAAGTCTGAACTGTGCCAGACCGATAAGGAGGGTAACTTCAATGTGTATGTACCGAAGGATATGAAGGGTAACGCCACTGTGTGTGCACGTACATTCAGAGGTGAAGAGGTTTCCAAAGAGATAACCATCCACAATGAGGATGTACCTGTAGATTTGATTATTGGAAATGCAGGTGGAGGCTCTAGTGCCAATATGATTTATATCTTCTCCGAAATTCTGGACGATGCCGTATGGCCTATACCTACCTATACAAGTATGAAGAGTGGTGTCATTATCGTAGATGATACCTTGTCGCTGATGCCAGATGAAGATGCAGCTATCGGCCTGAATATAGCTATACCTCATTATGAAAGGGAGAAGAATACCTATCAGGATGGCGTATTGGTATATGCGGAAAATTTGGGTACAAGACATCGATTCGTTACTGCACCGGGAAAGAAAATGAAGTGTACCGTACAGAGAAATGGCGGCAATTTCGTGTTCTCTTTAGAGGGATATGGTAGTTATGTCAATGATTCTACTGAAGAAGGTGATGAAAATGCCAAGTTGATAGGTAAGGATATGAGCTATCCGCTTCTGGCTGCATTCAAGTCTCTTCGCAACATCAAGCCTGTAGATGCCGGATTCCCTTCTTTCACTCCACAGCTGGAGGCGAAGGCTCCTTTTGCTGTGTTGATTACAGAAAGTGGTAAAGTCGGCAAGGGTGGAATCGTTTTTTATAACGGTGGAAGCAGCGACTATCAGACGCTGAAGAATGCTGCAGCCAAGCAGGGCTTCACCAATCTGGGCGAGGACAATGACGAAAAAGAAGGAACTATGGCTGTTTTCTTCTATTCTGCAAAGAAGAAAGCCCTGATTTCGCTGGAATATAACCCTAAAGCCTCAGGCATTACAGGCAAGACCTGTTGGACCAATGCTGAAGAGCAAGCCCCTATCTATATGATGGTATTGGATGGCGTTACCGAGGATATGCTCGAAAAGATGTTTGAGGATGATGCCGATGACACCCGCAGCACCCGAGTAACAGCCCGCAGGCATCTCAATCCGATATCAAAATGTAAGTTTGATGGCTTTAAGAAGAAAAAAATGTTCAAAAAGCTTGCCCGTTTGCGTTAATTTGCCTATATTTGCAGGGTAAATTCGTAGAAAACCAAACTTTCGCAGTCCAGGACTGCGAAAGTTCTATAGGAAATGATAGAAATGATGAAAAATGATAAGCTTAACCTCTGGCAGGTTCTCCTGCCTCTCTTGCCTCTGCTGATGCTTCTGGCTTCCTGCCGGAAATCGGCAGAGGAAACTGCTGATAACCTGCGTATCGAAAAACTGCATCAGCTCGATGAACTCCTCAATGCGCAGTCGCCGCAGGCTAAGACGGAAATAGAAAAAGGTATGAAGCTGGCGAAAGACAGCCTCACGTTTTATGAGTATTATGCCAGGAAGGGAAGATGGTTCTGCCAGTCGGCAACGCCCGATTCTACGGTAGGCTATGTGGACCGCACCCTGCGTTTCGCCCTTCGTCAGCCCGATACTCCGCGCCGCAACGGACTTCTTGCCTATACCTACAACTGCCAGGGCATCAACTATCATAATTTTCATAGCAAGGCAGACGAGGTGGTTTCGCTCTACCAGTCTGCCTATGCCTATTCCATGCGTAGCGATGTGCAGCATCAGGCGCCTAGCATCTGTGCCAATCTGGGTGATGCCTATCTCTTCAAGAATCAGTTGCCGCAGGCTGCCTCCTGGTATCGCCGTGCGCTCTTTCTGGTAGATTCCCTCCAGTTGCCCAAGGAGGAGAATGTCTCCCTCTATGTGGGGCTGGCTACCATCTACCTGAAACTCAATGATTTCGATGCATCGCTCCAGTGCTATCAGCAGACGGAAGACCATCTCCCGCAGATGTCGCTGGCTATGCAGGCGTATTACCTGAACAATTACGGCAACTACTACTATTATAAGAAAGACTATGCCCAGTCGCTCCGTAAATTCCTGCAGCTGAAGCAGTTGCTGGAGAAGCACAAGAAGGGTGACTGCTTCGACATGTATCTCTGCAAGCTGAATATGGCAGATGTGTATCTCAATCTGGACAGCATTGCCCAGTCGGAGAAATATCTTGCCGAGAGCGAGCCTTTCATGGTGGCCAACCACGATCGAGAGGCGGTATATTACTGTAATACGATTCATATCGGTCAGGAGGTGAAGAAGGGAGATATGGCGGCTGTTACCCGCATTCTGGACAGCGAGAGGCGGCAGTTCGGAGAGAATCTCAACAATCTCGTAGCCTTCAACCTGCGCCAGATCCGCAATCAGTATCTGCAGCAATATTACCTCGCCAAGGGCGATTACCGCATGGCATTCGAGAATCTGCGCAGGGATATGCAGAAGAATGATTCGCTGGATCACAACAGAATCAAGATGAGAGCTTCTGAAATCATGGACCGCTTTACCCAGGATACGCTGAAACTGCACCACGACCTGGTGCTTGAGCACAAGACGGCACAGCTGCACCAGACCCGCTTCATCGCCCTGGCGGTGGTGCTGCTGATTCTGCTGCTGTGCATGTTCTTCGTTATCAAGAGCATGCGATCCGGCAAGCGGCTCGAAGAGAGCAGGCATCGCATACTGCAGTTGAAGCTGGAAGGGGCAAGAAACCGAATCTCCCCTCATTTCGTCTTCAATGTCCTCAACAACAAGATTCTGCATGCCGGTACGGCGGAAGCCGACGAGCTGATGGGGCTTGCCCGCTTGATACGCAGCAACCTCGACCTGTCCTGCCAGCCGAAGGTATCGCTAGCCGCAGAGATCGGTTTCGTGAAGCAGTATCTGGCGGTGGAAACTCCGCTGATGGGCGATGATTTCGATTTCTCGCTGCAGATAGACCCCGAAGTGGATGTGGAGAATACGTATATCCCGTCTATGTTTGTCCAGATTCTCGTAGAGAATGCCCTGGTTCACGGCCTGAGAGGCTGGGAGGGAAGGAAGATCTTGCAGGTAAAGGTTGGTAGAAAGCAGCCGGGCTATACCGTGGTTTCCGTGCTGGATAACGGCAGGGGATTCGATATCCGCCAAAAGGGGAAGAAGCGTACCGGACTGGGCATCATCACCCAGACCCTGGCAGTGGTGAACGAGCATAATCGCCACAAGATGACCTTCTCGCTGCAGAACCGGAAGGCAGAAGACGGCAGCGTGGCTGGATGTCTGGCGCAGGTATGCATACCCGATGGCTTCGTGATGTAGCAGGACTTGCGGAATTTGAATATAAACAATATATAAGGTGTATGAAAGTTGTAATCATAGACGACGATAAATCTTCAGGCAAGGCTTTGGCAGATTTATTGGAAACGAAATACGATATGGAGGTGCTGGGATGCGCGCTCTGTGGGCTTGACGGCCTGGCGATGGTAAACAGGTACCAGCCCGATGTGCTCTTCCTGGATGTCCAGCTGCCCGATGTGAATGGCTTGGATTTCCTGGATAAGCTGTCGGGATTCGTGCACCGCCGCTGCCAGGTGGTGATGTACACGGCATACGATGAATATATCCTGACAGCTTTCCGCAAGCAGGCTTTCGATGTGCTGCTCAAGCCTATCAATCCCCAGGAGCTGGATACCATCGTCAGACGACTGGAGAAAGAGGCTGAGAAAGAAGCAGAGAAAGAAGCAGAGAAAGAGGCTGAGAGAGTGGTAGGGGCTGGCGTGAAGAACGCACCCGTTGCTAACGGCAAGCTGCTCTTCTATACCAACTCCGTGGATTTCAGACTGGTGGATAAGGAGAATGTCTGCCTCTTCCAGTATAATCACGAAGTGAGATGCTGGGAGGTGGTGGTAGCTGACAACAGGAAGCCTATCAGGCTGAAACGCAGCGTGAAGAGCACCGACCTGCTTGCGCTCGCCCCTCATTTCATGCAGGTAAACCAGAAGTTCATCGTCAACATCAATTACCTCATCGAGGTGGTTGACAATGTGTGCCATTTCTATCCCCCTTTCGATGAAATCGACTATGTAAAGGTGGGCAGACTCTATAGAAAGAAATTGATAGATAGATTCTTAAGTATTTAAAAACATAATAATTATGATGAGAAATAAGTATTCGGTCATCATCATGATGATTGCCCTCTTCGGAGGACAGACAGCCCTGGCACAGAAGGCAGGACGCGTAAAGAAGCAGAAAACGAAGGTACAGACGGAAGAAGTAAAGGCTGTGGTTCAGGAGGAACAGCCTGCAGTGCCGGAGAAGGTCATCCCTGAAACTCCTCCCGTTCCGCAAGACCGGCTGGACACCCTCTATTACAATAAGAGTTGGAAGGTAACCCCTAACAAGGCTTTCGCCAATTATTATCGCCTGGCGCTCTATCCTGCTGATTCTACGGCAGCCAAGGAGTTCCGCACCTACTATATGAGCGGCGAACTGCAGGGCGAAGGCTGCTTTGTGGTCCTCGACAGGAAGGATGATGCCAAGAGCCAGTTTGCCGGCACCTTTACCACCTATTTCAAGGATGGACAGGTAGAGCAGAAGAAGACCTATCAGGCAGGACTGCTCTCGGGCGAATATACCTCTTATTATAATAACGGCAACGTGAAGGAGCATTTCTTCATGAACCAGGGCAAGAAGATGGGGGTAGGAGCCTCTTTCACGGAGAACGGCAGGGTGTGCACCCTTACTCCCTACAAGAATGATATCCCTGAAGGATTTTTTGTAGTGGTGGATGCCGACGGCAACTATTCCAAGTATTCGCTCACCGACCACCAGCCTATCCTGGAAACCCCTTCGCCTGATGAAATCCTCACCGAGTATAAGAATGGTGTGGCATGGCCTTACTACAACAAAAACGGACTCATCGTGGGCGTGAGCAATTCGATGGTAGATGAGAACATCGGCGATTACCGCGAAATCGGCGTCTTCATCGTCAACAAGAGCATGATCAATGTGGATATCGACCCTTCTCAGATTGAAATCTACGATATGAAGGGCGGCAAGCGAAAGGATTTCGAACTGGTGAGCGCTGATGAGTATGACAAGAAAATCTTCAAGTTCAAGAAGAAGGTGGCTAAGCGTGCGGTAAAGAACAAGGCGATAGTGCAGACCGAACGTGAGAACAATGTGAATGCCAACCTGGGCGCACAGGTGTTTGATGCCGGAACCTCCAATACGCTGAAGGATTTCCAGACCCGTATCTGCCGGATGCAGCAGCTGGAAGACGGCAACCGCATGAAGTATTCCGACAAGATGCCTGAGGACCTGGGCTATCTGGAGCGCACCACCATCCATCCGGGCGAAGTGGTTTCGGGCTATCTCTATACCACCGACCGCAAGGCTGCCGATCTCTTTGTCAAGGTAAAGATCAAGGGCATCGACTATCTCTTCGAGTGGAAGGCAAGCAAGAAGAAATAACGTGTGTGAGATGTGAATACTAACGATTAAAAAAATAATGTAATGATGAAAAAGATTTTGATGATGGCCATTTTGTGCCTCGTATTTACAACAAGTGGTTTTGCACAGTTCAAGAGAACTGCATTCAATCATGTGGGTCTGAATGCAGGCGTGGGTACCGAAGGTATCAGTATCGGTGTTGCGGCTCCTATCTCCAATTTCGTGGAGCTGGAGGCAGGCGTGGATATTCTGCCTAAGATGCTCAAGATATCTGAGCAGATGAACATAGAGGCAGATGCCTCTATCATCGTTCAGGGACAGTCGGTGAGGATTCCTGATTCACCGGTGGATGTGGATGCTGATTTCTCCCGTACAGCCTTTCATGCCAAGGCGAATATCTATCCTTTCGGCGGCAACAGCAAGTTCTTCGTGGCTGCCGGCTTCGCTATGGGTGGCGCTAAGCTTGCCAAGCTGAGCGGTCACAGCGATGATCTGGCGCAGTTTATCAGTCGATATCCTGAATATTCAGATGAAATTCTGAACCACGTAGGTGCGGAACTCTCGGATTATAATATCAAGTTCGACAAGAATGGTGATATCAATGCCGACCTGCGCTGCAATTCCTTCCGCCCTTATCTCGGTCTGGGCTTCGGAAGAGTGGTTCCCAAGAACCGTCTGGGCTTCCGCTGGGAGATCGGCTGCCAGTATATGGGCAAGCTGAAGATCTATCAGAACGGCGAGAAGGTAGATGTCAGGAAAGCTCTCAATGATTCGATGGGTGAAGATGGCGGCGACATCGCCGATATCGTGGATAAAATCCAGTTCTATCCTGTGCTCAAGTTGCAGATTGTGGGCAGAATCCTGTAATCAAAATAAGAAAAGTTTGAATTATACATAAAAAAACGGGCAAAATGGTAGCAGTTAGCCAATTATTTCGTAACTTTGCACCCGCAAACTTATAAAATAATAAAAGAAGAATGGCTAATTTGAGATTTGAGGTTGTAGCCGAGGCCTTTAAAAAGAGACCTGTTGAGGTGGAAACTCCCAAGGTGCGCCCTTCGGAGTACTTCGCCAAGTATGTATTCAACCGCCAGAAGATGTACAAGTATCTGCCATCTGATGTGTACGAGAAACTCATCGATGTGATAGACAACGGTAATCGTCTGGACCGTTCCATCGCGGATGCCGTGGCTGCCGGCATGAAGCTCTGGGCTGAGGAAAACGGGGTAACACATTATACTCACTGGTTCCAGCCATTGACAGAAGGTACTGCCGAGAAGCACGATGCCTTCGTGGAGCACGACGGTAAGGGTGGTATGATTGAGGAATTCTCCGGCAAGCTGCTGGTGCAGCAGGAACCGGATGCCAGCTCTTTCCCTAACGGCGGTATCCGTAACACCTTCGAGGCTCGCGGCTATTCTGCATGGGATCCTACATCGCCTGTGTTCATCATCGACGATACCCTCTGTATCCCTACCATCTTTATATCTTATACAGGTGAGGCGCTGGACTACAAGGCTCCATTGCTCCGCTCGCTCCATACCCTGAGCGAGGCGGCTACCGAGGTGTGTCACTACTTCTACCCACAGGTAAAGAAGGTGCAGACCAATCTCGGATGGGAGCAGGAGTACTTCCTGGTAGATGAGAGCCTCTATTCGGCACGTCCCGACCTGATGCTCACCGGACGCACTCTGATGGGCCACGATTCGGCTAAGAACCAGCAGATGGACGACCATTATTTCGGAACCATCCCAGAGCGTGTGCAGGCTTTCATGAAGGATCTTGAAATCCAGGCTCTCGAGCTCGGCATCCCTTGCAAGACCCGCCATAACGAGGTGGCTCCTAACCAGTTTGAGCTGGCACCTATCTATGAGGAGTGCAATCTTGCTGTAGATCACAACATGCTCCTGATGAGTCTGATGAAGCGTGTGGCTCACAAGCACGGTTTCCGTGTGCTGCTTCACGAGAAGCCATTCGCCGGCGTCAACGGTTCGGGCAAGCACAACAACTGGAGCCTCTGCACCGATACCGGCGTGCTGCTCCATGCGGCAGGCAAGACTCCTGAGGATAACCTCCGCTTCGTGGTCTTCATCGTAGAGACCCTGATGGGTGTATATAAGCACAACGGACTGCTGAAGGCATCCATCATGAGTGCAACCAATGCCCACCGTCTGGGAGCCAACGAGGCACCTCCAGCCATCATCTCCTCATTCCTGGGCAAACAGCTCACCGATCTGCTCGACCATATCGAGAAGGCTGACAAGGAGGAACTCTTCGCCCTGGCTGGCAAGAAGGGAATGGAGCTGGATATCCCTGAGATTCCGGAGCTGATGATCGATAATACCGACCGCAACCGTACCTCACCATTCGCCTTCACCGGCAACCGCTTCGAGTTCCGTGCCGTAGGTTCTGAGGCAAACTGCGCATCTTCTCTCATCGTATTGAATGCAGCCGTAGCTGAGGCGCTCGAGAACTTCAAGGCTCGCGTGGATGCCTTGATAGCCAAGGGCGAGGACCAGACTTCGGCTATCATCGACATCGTAAGAGAGGACATCAAGACCTGCAAGCCTATCCGCTTCGACGGCAACGGCTATTCTGACGAGTGGAAGGAAGAGGCTCAGAAGCGTGGATTGGACTGCGAGGCATCCTGCCCGGTAGTCTTCGACCGCTACCTGGACAAGGAGAGCATCGAGATGTTTGCCAAGACCAACGTGATGAGCGAGAGCGAGCTGAAGGCGCGCAACGAGGTGAAGTGGGAGACCTATACCAAGAAGATTCAGATTGAGGCTCGTGTGATGGGCGACCTGACCATGAACCACATCATCCCTGTGGCTACCCACTATCAGAGCCGTCTGGCAAAGAATGTAGAGGGTATGATTCACATTTTCGGAGGCGAGGAAGGCAAGAAGCTGACCGCTCGCAACGTAAAGATCATCCGTGAGATAGCCGAGCGCACCGAGTCAATAGAGCGTGGTGTAGAGGCATTGGTGGATGCCCGCAAGGTGGCAAACAAGATAGAGAGCGAGCGTGAGAAGGCTGTAGCCTATCATGATACGGTAGCTCCGAAGATGGAAGAAATCCGCTATCAGATCGACAAGCTGGAGCTGCTCGTAGCAGATGAACTCTGGACCTTGCCGAAGTATCGTGAGCTGCTGTTCATCCGCTAGCCCAATTCCGTGCGTAATCCGTACAGCGGAAAGCTCTTCCGATAACTCCGCGTAATCCGATGAATAAAAATAAAGAATAAATAAAAAAAAGAGGATGTGTCATGAACTTATGGCACACCCTCTTTTTTTTTTGAGAAGCAATTGATAAAAAATCTAAGATACCTTGAGCAGTTCTACGACATGCAGCTCGTCACGCCCAGAGAGGCGGCAATAGCGGTCAAGATAGATATTACTATCTGCAATACGGTTTTCCAGGTTTCTTTCTTCATAAGCAGTTTTTTTAGTAATTAATGATTGGTGATTATTGATTAATTCCGTTAGGCGTTTCGGCGGATTTGCAATCCGCCGTTAAAAAACGTCCTAACCTATTTGTGCTCTGCGGATTTGCAATCCGCATCAAGCAAGATTTACAAACTTACGTTGTCGTCGCCGCCGTCAGTTCCGCCGCCA
>NZ_JBBNGE010000063.1:0-14521 GCF_040095255.1 Segatella sinensis
TCATTAATAACTAATCACTAATCATTAATAACTAATCACTAATCATTAATAACTAATCACTAATCATTAATAACTAACAAAACGTCTTCCACAATCTGCTCATCGAGCAGGCGATTATCCGAAAGCAACTCCTTCACATCGTATCTGTCGTAGAGTCCCTTCCTGATACCGCTCACCATCACCTTCATTTCAGAAGTGCCATAGTAAGAGGCGATACGCTCTCCGAATCCGCCATCCTTCGAGCCATCCTCCAGGGTTACCACCAACTGATGGTTTGCCTTCAGGCTATCCAGTGTCTCGGCATCCACCTCGTTCAGATAACGTGGATTGATGAGCGTAGCATCGATGCCCTTATCAGCCAACAGGCGGACTACATTCTCGCCCTTCTGATAGAACGAACCGGCGGCGATGACTGCCACCTTCTCGCCCTGGTGCATCACCTTGTACTTTGCCTCGTAACCATATTCAGCATCAACGGCTTCGGACGTATGAACCACGCCATTGCTTGGCACGCGGATGGCGATAGCTTTCTTATCCTGCAGAATGCTCCAGCGGAGCATGGCGAAATACTCCTCGCAGGTGGTTGGAGCCAGATAGATGAGTCCCGGAATGCTGCAGAGCATCGGAATATCGAAAAGGCAGATGTGGGTGATGTCGTTCATCGAGTTCACTCCGCCTCCTACCACGTTGATTACGGCTGGGTTGGAATTGATGCAGAGGTCTTGCGCTATCTGGTCGTAGGTACGTTGGATGAAGGTGCTGTAAACGGTCCAGACAGGATGCAATCCGCCCTTCGCCATTCCCGAAATCATCGCTACTGCCTGCTCTTCGGCGATTCCCATATCGATGTGCTGCTTGCCAGCCAGTTGGCGCTTATCGGCAGTAAAGCCACCTGCGGTAGGAGTACCGGCGGTTACGGCGATGAGGGTTTTATCCTGCTTCATCTCGCCCAGCATCCAGTCAGAGAATAATGTACCGTAATCCTCTGTTGGAGCAACCTCCGGGAGGGTTCCATCGGCATTCCTTCTTGGTCGCGAACCGTCTTCCAGATTGAAAGGCATTCCCCAATGCCAAGCCTCCTTATTGGCTACGGCTGGCGCAAATCCATGACCTTTCTCTGTGTGAATGTGAACCACGGTAGGCTTATCCGTATCCTTCACGCTCTCGAAAACCTGGATGAGTTTTTCGATGTCGTTACCCTCTTCCAGATACTTGTATTCAAAGCCCCACGCCTTGAACCAGTTGTGCTCGCAGGTGCCGTTGCTCTCGCGCAAGGCACGCAGGTTCTTATAGATTCCGCCATGATTTTCGGCGATAGACATTTCGTTGTCGTTCACCACGATGATGATGCCCGTGCCGAGTTCCGAAGCCTCATCCAGTCCCTCGAAAGCCTCGCCGCCCGAAAGAGATCCGTCGCCGATAATGGCGATGATGTTCTCATCGGTACCCTTGACGTCGCGCGCCTTCTGCAAACCGGTGGCAAGACTCACGGAAGTGGAAGTATGCCCCACCTCAAAATTGTCATACTCCGGACATTCGGCAGGAGAAGAATAGCCCGAAATGGCATTCATGTCATCCACATCGCCGAGGAATCCCGCAGCTCGTCCGGTGAGCACCTTATGCGGATAACATTGGTGGCTTACGTCAAACACGAACTTATCCTTTGGCGCATTAAAAACGTAGTGAAGCGCCACGGTAGCCTCCACGAATCCCAGGTTCGGTCCCACATGACCGCCATGCTTGCTCACACGGTTCAGCACAGCCTGTCTGGTTTCATCAGCCACCACCTGCAGTTCCTTCAAATCCAGCTTCTTCAAGTCGGCTGGCGACTTTATTTTCTCAATATACATTTTCTTATAGTTTTAATTATGATTTCCGGGTGCAAAGATACGAAGAATCCTGGAAACACGCATTACCCAAACTACAGAAAAAATGAATAATTCTCCCTATTCCTTCACCTCCGTTATTTCCGGATGCTCCATCCGCTCCTGTTTCTTGAGCTTCTTCACCACTTCGGAATAGCTGTGGCGAATCAGGGCCTGGATGAAATCATCTTCCAGCGTGCCATAAAGGTTTACCTGATTCCAGTATTTCTTATTCCAATGCCATGCGCCTTCTATTTCGGGATGCACTTCCCGGAGTTCGAGGGCGTAATCGGCATTACATTTCATCGTAATCAACTCGGGGCGCTCCAGGTCAACACAGGCAAAGATCTTGCCCAAAATGCGAAACACCAAAGTCCGCTCATCAAAAGGAAAAGCCTCGGTTACGAGGGGAAGCGAGAGGCAATACTCTCTAACTGATTCTATATTCATCATTTCTTCTGATTATTTCTGATTAAAATGTTTCTATGTTTTAGGGGACAAAGATAATAAATTCTGATGAAACGGCAAGACTTATCTCATAAAAAAAAAGAAAACTTTAAAATAACTCCCTTATGGGATACCTAAAAATAATCTTTTTGTAACTTTTCAACAAAATATTTGGTAGTTACATAATTTTATTGTAGATTTGCAGCAGACTTTTTAAAGAAGGAGTGCTTATGCAGAAGAAAAAGGATAAAAAACTGATGAAAACCGATGTAAAACTGATGAAAGAAGGACTGCTGTCCCGGATTTTCCATCTCTATTACGATGGTTTCAGGACGATGACCCTGGGCAAGACGTTGTGGGCTGTCATCCTCATCAAACTTGCCATCATCTTCCTGGTGCTCAAGCTCTTTTTCTTTCCGGATTTTATCAATACGAATTCCAAGAACGGAGATAAGGCGGGCTTCGTATCCAAGGAAATTCTGAACAGATAAGACTCTGAATTTCAATCCTATATTATCGGAAGAAATACAAAAACATTATATAATAACAATTTTTAAACCATTCAACTATGATGACAAATCTATTGTTAGACATTACATCAGCCACCATCGACTGGTCGAGGGCGCAATTCGCACTCACAGCCATCTACCATTGGTTATTCGTGCCGCTCACCCTGGGACTGGCAGTAATCATGGGCATTGCCGAAACATGTTACTACCGCACCAACAAACCGTTTTGGAAGCACGTAACCCGTTTCTGGCAAAAACTCTTTGGCGTGAACTTCGCCATGGGCGTTGCCACAGGCATCATCCTGGAATTTGAATTCGGCACCAACTGGAGCAATTACTCCTGGTTTGTGGGCGACGTATTCGGCGCTCCCCTAGCCATAGAAGGCATCCTGGCATTCTTCATGGAGAGCACCTTCGTAGCCGTAATGTTCTTCGGCTGGGATAAGGTGAGCCGGGGCTTCCACCTTGCCTCCACCTGGCTCACGGGACTTGGAGCCACCATTTCTGCCTGGTGGATTCTCGTAGCCAACGCCTGGATGCAATATCCGGTGGGGCAGGAATTCAATCCCGACACCATGCGCTTTGAGATGACCTCCTTCCTGGATGTGGCACTCTCGCCATTCGCCATCAACAAGTTCACCCACACCGTCACCTCATCCTGGATCATCGGAGCCACCTTCGTGGTAGCCGTAAGCTGCTGGTATCTCCTGAAAAAGAGAGAAACCCAACTTGCCAAGGCGAGCATCAAGATGGGTGCCGGAGTAGGACTCATCGCCACCCTGCTGGCTGCGATGACCGGCGACAATTCCGCCTATCGGGTGGCACAGGTGCAGCCAATGAAACTGGCTGCGATGGAAGCATTATATAATGGTGGAAAGGGTGAGAGCCTTACGGCGATAGCAGCCGTTCATCCCTTCTGGCAGCCCGATTACGAAAACGAGCAGGAGCCAGCCATGCGCATCGCCATCCCTAACATGCTCTCGTTCTTAGCCACCCGCACAGCCGATGGCTACGTGCCAGGTGTGAACGATATTCTCAAGGGTTACACCCACGAGGATGGCACCCGTGAACCATCCGTGCAGGAGAAGATAGCCCGGGGAAAGAAGGCGATTGTTGCCCTGAAAACCTATCGCGAAACCAAGGCGAAAGACCAGCTGCCAATCTTGAA
Organism: Segatella sinensis; assembly: GCF_040095255.1. Taxonomy (NCBI): domain Bacteria; kingdom Pseudomonadati; phylum Bacteroidota; class Bacteroidia; order Bacteroidales; family Prevotellaceae; genus Segatella; species Segatella sinensis. The sequence goes on from NZ_JBBNGE010000063.1 coordinate 3,990, forward strand.
GGAGAATATGAAATACTTCGGATATGGTTACATCAAGGACGCCAAGGAACTGGTACCGAGCATCCCGATCTGCTTCTACGCCTTCCGCCTGATGGTGGGAGTAGGCTGCCTGCTCATCCTCTTCTTCGCCCTCAGCCTATTCTTGGTTTATAAGAAGGAAATCGCCCAATACCGATGGTTCCTCATTTCCGCCATCATCATGATTCCGCTGGCTTACATCGCCTCAGAATCGGGCTGGATAGTAGCAGAAATCGGTCGCCAGCCTTGGACCATCCAAGACCTGCTGCCGGTTAGCGCCGCCATCTCCGACATCGAGGCAGGCAGCGTGGCCACCACCTTCTTCATCTTCCTGGCACTCTTCACCACCATGCTTGCCGTAGAAATCAGCATCCTGGTGAAGCAGATTAAGAAAGGACCGGAATATGAATAATCTCTCTGATAATCAATGTTTTTTCAGAAAGATTTCGAAAAGAATCATAGGATAGTTTTTCAGTAAACAACAAAACCCGAAAGTATTATGACATACGAATTTTTGCAATCATACTGGTGGTTCCTCGTATCATTATTAGGAGCCCTGCTGGTGTTTCTCATGTTTGTACAGGGAGCCAACACCTTGATTTTCTGTTTGGGAAAAACAGAAGAAGAGCGTCGCCTCATCATCAACTCTACGGGGCGGAAGTGGGAGTTCACCTTCACCACGCTCGTCACCTTCGGCGGAGCCTTCTTCGCCTCATTCCCATTGTTCTACAGCACCAGTTTCGGCGGAGCCTACTGGCTGTGGATGATCATCCTGTTCTCGTTTGTGATTCAGGCCGTGAGCTATGAATTCCAGAACAAGATAGGTAATTTTCTTGGACCAAAGACCTTTCAGATCTGCCTCATCATCAACGGCATCGTGGGGCCGCTGCTCCTTGGCGGCGCCGTAGCCACCTTCTTCAACGGCAGCAATTTTCTGATAGACAAGGGCAATATTACCAACGGTCTGCAACCCGTCATCAGCCGCTGGGCAAACGCCAGTCATGGTCTCGATGCCCTGCTTGACCCATGGAACGTGGTACTGGGACTTGCCGTACTGATGCTAGCCCGCATCCTGGGCATGCTCTACATCAAGAACAACATCGAACACCAGCAGATTCAGGAGCGCTGCACCCGCCAGTTGCCATGGAATGCCCTGATTTTCCTTTTGTTCTTCCTGCCATTTCTCATCAGATTACTGGTAAAGGATGGATTCAGCACTTCTTCTTCCAGCATTACGATAGAGAGCATGAAGTATCTTCACAATCTCCTGGAGATGCCAATCTTGCCTGTAATATTATTAATAGGAATAGTGCTCGTACTCTTCGGCATTTACAAGTCATCGAGAAGCGTGCAGTATAGAAAGGGTATCTGGTTTACGGGCATCGGAACCGTGCTCACCGTGCTGGTTCTGCTGCTGATAGCCGGCTGGAACAACACCGCCTACTATCCGTCGAACATCGACCTTCAGAGTTCGCTCACCCTCGCCAACAGCTGCAGCAGCGAGTTCACGCTCCGCACCATGGCGATAGTTTCCCTCCTCATCCCGTTCGTCCTAGCCTACATCGTCTTCGCCTGGCGTGCCATCGACCGCAAGCGCATCACGCAGGAAGAAATAGAGCAGGGAGAAGCGTATTAAATATGCGCCACACGCCCTGAAAGGGCAGAAGCTCCTAGCCCAGGGTAACACCCTGGGTAAACATGCAAGCAACAACGTCGCCCTGTAAGGGCAAAAGCTTTACCATTGCCACGTTTTAAAGCTTTTGCCCTTACAGGGCGCATTGCTAAAATCTTGCTAAACCCCAGGGTGTTACCCTGGGCTAGGAGCTTTTGGACCTTCAGCCCGTACTTGAACCACATGCGAATGTTCTGATTTTTATAGCTCTATCACTTCCAAATCATCCGGAACGAAGATTCTACCCTTGAAGTTCTCAGCAGCTTCACGGGTATAATTTTCTTTACGAGTAGCCAGCGTTTTCTCCTCCGTATGATAAAGAATGAGATTCTTCACCCCCAGTTCCTCCGCCAGTTTTCCGGCATCAAGCGCCGTACTGTGGCATTTCTCGTAAGGTTTGAACGTATCTCGGTCGGCATAGAGGCAGAACGCCTCGCACATCATCCAGTCCGCCCCCTCTATGTAGCGACGGTTCTGCTCGTTATAAGGCTCATCGCCCAGACACGCCAAAACCAAAGGTTTAGCATGATTATCTTCAGAAGCATTATCAGATGCAGCATTATCTTCAGAAACAGCAGGCAACTCAGCTCGGAATCCAAACTGCTTCTCCTTAGTAGATTGAATATCAAAGCATTCCATCTTCATATCCCCCACTTCGAAACAATCACCATCTTCCAGCTGATGGAACACCACCCTTTCAGCCACCTTAGCCAGTTGCTTCTTGGCAAGAATCATGTCGATGATGGTTTTGATCACCTTCATCACCTTGTCGTTGCCATACACGTGCAGCAATCCCTCGTACCCCTTGCATTGAGCCACCATTCGGATTACCCAGATCACACCCAGCACATGGTCGGTATGCGCATGGGTAACAAAGAGGTGATGAATATCAGAAATCTGAACATTCACCTTCTTCAGCTGCGCCAGTATTCCGTTTCCTCCGCCCGCATCCACCAGCATCAGGGTGCTGGAAGTCTGGAGCACAAAACAGGTATTATAAATCTGGGAAACCGTAGCATTTCCCGTTCCGAGCATCGTAATTTGATTCATCTTTTCGCTATTTTCGTTATAATTTATATTTTGTTTTATCTCAATCTCCCTCATCAGGAATAGATACCCTCAGCATCAGGAATAGATTTCCTCATCAGCAGGAAGAGTTCTCCTCATCATCAGGAAGATTTGATTCACTTATTACTGAGAAGATTCACGTCCGCAAAACTACTCATTTTTTGATAAACCACCAAGAAAAAGCCCCAAAAACTTTGCTTATTCCAAATAATAATCTTAACTTTGCGACATAAAACAAAAAATGGTTTCGATTATGGCAAAAATAGAAAGAACATATAATCCGGATGCAGTTCTCTTTGGCAATACAAACAAGGGGATGAACTATTCGTTCACCCCCACTCTCAATTCATTGCTCAATCTTCCATTTGCCTTCCCCGTACCATTTAACCACTTGACTTGCGGTATAAGGCTCAAAATCCCAGTCGCGGGAGTGCATGAACATGTTTGTCTCGGGGTCCCAATACCAATAATGGGTGGAACTTAGGCCATAGCCCAAATTGAGTCTGCATTCTTTCTCCTTATTAGGATGTTCCTTCAGATAGTTAAGCAGCTCAATAGTTGAAATCCATTGTTTTTCCATAAATTTCGTTGTTAAATTCTACAATATAATTATCAAACACGTTGCAAAGATAGAAGATCCTATCGAAATGAGCAAATCAATTAGATCTTCTTAGATCGATACCCATGGGATTTAGATCTTCTTAGATCCGACTTAAAAATAAGATTATAAAACAACATATAAATCAGACTTTTATTATGGTAGATAAAAATATTTTTAAATTAGAAGGGAAAAGCCAGGAACAGGTGAAGGAGGCCTTTCTGGAGTTTCTGAAGATAGACAACATTAAGCCCGGTGGTTACGCCAGCGTAGGCTCGAACAGGATTACGGCAAGCGCCACCAAATGACAAGCCTAAGATGCCACGTAAGAAAATATAAAGATTTTCTTGACTATTGCGAGCGCCTTATCGGCAAGCCTATCTACGATTTTGACAAAGATCCCGACAAGCCTTTTATCAACGCTGCTCAATTCAAGAAGATTGTCTCCCTGCTCAGAACCAAGAAGAACATCATTCTCGAAGGGGCCCCTGGCGTGGGCAAGACCTTCCTCGCCAGAAAGATAGCCTATCAGCTGATTGGAGAATTAAAGGATGAGAACATCGAGATGGTGCAGTTTCATCAATCCTACAGTTATGAGGATTTCGTGCAGGGCATCCGCCCTTCTGAGGAGGGTGGCTTTGAACGGAAAAATGGCATTTTCTTTGACTTCTGCAGCAAGGCTAGGCGTTCGCCCGACCAGCAGTTTGTCTTCATCATCGACGAGATAAATCGCGGAAACATCAGCAAGATTCTAGGCGAACTGATGATGCTGATAGAGGCCGACAAGCGCAAGAAGCAGTATGCCATCAAGCTTACCTACAGCAACGAAGATGATGAACGCTTCTTTGTGCCCAAGAATGTTTATCTGATAGGCTGCATGAACACCGCCGACCGCTCGCTCGCCATCGTGGATTACGCTCTGCGCCGCCGATTCAGATTCATCTCTATCAAACCAGAGTTCAACGAAGCTTTCATCAATTTTCTGGAAGGAAAAGGCATCAGCAAGGAGAATGCGGAGCTGGTGGTGAGCAAGGTGAAAGCGGCCAACGAGGTGATTTCCTGTATTGATAGAGGGTTGGAGATCGGGCACAGTTATTTCTGCCAGACAGAGGGTTGTGAAGATTTTTCCGCCTGGTGGAAAGATATTTGCGAGTATGAGCTTTTCCCGTATCTTCATGAAATCTGCTTCGATGATGAGGATAAGTATGAATTGATTTGCAACAAACTGAAGTTCTGAGATGCAACAGAAAATTCCTATAGAGAATCTGTATTACCTGCTCTGTTATGCCTGGGACGTAAGCGACCAGCTTGACCGGGTGAAGGTGGATGGCGAGAAATGCCATTCGCTGGAGAACTTATTGTCAATGGTTTTGATTCATGTTTGCGACAGGCTGTTGCGCCGAGGGCTTGTAAGAGAGTATCGGTTTGAGGAGCAGGAGGTGGAGGGTGTTCGTGGCAAGCTGAATCTTGCAGAGACCTTGAAGAGCGGTAAGCATCTGAATGGCAGAACTATCTGCCAGGTGGATGAATTAACGCAGGATGTGATCATCAACCGGGTTATCTTTTCTACCTTGAAGAGGCTGATGAGGATAGAGGGTATTGATGAGGACATCAGAGTGAGGTTACGGAAGACTTTGGCAAGATTTCCTCATATTGAGGAGATTCGCGTTACAGGGGGATTGCTGGAGCGGCTTCTAGGGAATCATCCTGGGCATCTTACGGGGCATTTTACGGGGCATCGACATCATGGGGTTTATTTGCTGGCGCTGAATGTCTGCAAGTTGATTTGGGATTCTACGCTTCCTGTCAAGGATAAAGACGGACGACTGGAGTTTGTGGATTTCACGGAGGATGAGTTCCGGATGAACTGCATCTTTGAGCGATTCCTGATGAATTTCTGCAAGCAGCATTGCCGGGAGGAATATCCGGAGGTGCATAGGGAATACATTGATTTTCAGCTTTCTCCGTTCGGGATGATGTTTAAGGAGGCGGGCGAGGCTCTGCCGATGATGGAGACCGACATGACGCTTTTCAATCCGGATACGCTGGATAAGCATATTCTTGATGCCAAGTTTTACAGAGAGGCGCTGGTTTCGAAGTATGGCGGCAGGGAAAAGGTGCGCAGGGAGCATCTCTCGCAGATTCTTTCTTATGTGATGAACCAGGAAGACCGGAGCAAGCCGCATACTCTGAATGCTTGCGGCACCCTGGTTTACCCCACCGTGGATGCGGATTTCGACTTTTCTTATAGGTATAAGGAGGGCGGGCATCGCATCTATGTGAGGACTGTGAACCTGGGGCAACCGTGGCGAAAGATTGAGGAACGGGTGAAGGAGATTGTGACAAAACGCAGCTTTTAATATTAAACAACGTGATTTTTTCACGAAAACAGAGTTTTAATTTTGCACTTCTGCTTTTTTATCGTATATTTGCACCACAATAAAAAAGAACAGCTATGATACAGGAATTTCAAATACAAAACTTCTTCAGCATCAGGGAAAGGCAAACGCTAAGTTTCCTTCCTACTAATGATGACAAGATGAGAAGCCAATACCTATACGAAGTGGCAGAAGGTGTTGAACTCCTCAAGATTGGTATCGTGTATGGTAGCAACGCCAGTGGCAAAACCACCCTGCTCGATGCCCTGTCATTCTTCCGCCGCACCATGCTCGACAAGCCGGAAAACAAGAATATGGGAATGGGGTACGTTCCTTTTCTTCTGGATAATCACAGCCGCAAGAAGCACTTCCTGTTACAGATGCTGAAAGCGAGCGACTTTATTTACCATTCCTTGGAAGTATTTATCTAGATAAGGAGGATTAGACCGAGTTGTATGGAGAGTATAAAAACATTATATAGAAAACTTAATAATATAGATAAAAATGAATTTTGAGATTACAGCAATCAGATACCAAATGCCTGGAAAGGATTTCGAGGAAAAGACCAAAAATGCCAAAGATTTTGTAGCACAGCTACCTATTCCATCTATGGTCTATTTGAAAAGAGAACCAGATAATGTTTATAGTTCAAACGCTATCGCCGTGTACTATCAGAACTACAACAAGATTGGTTATATATCAGAAAACTATACAAAAGAAATACAACGTGTATTTCCCCCAGAGCTGTCCTCTACAACAATAGTAAAGGCTAAGGTGATAGGCAAGATTGGCAACATCACTTTAACGGCAGATGTTGACACCCCCAAGGAATGCCTATTGGCCCCCGAACCATACAAAAGACGAATCGCTCCATCCCCATTTGATATTTCCATGCCATTCATGGAGGAAGAGAATAAGATTGAATTGGTTACTAACTTACTGCTACCAAGAGATTTTAATGATAAGGATGCCGAAGAACTCATTAATCTAAGTGAGTACTACTACAGCCAAATTCCCCTAACACTCTGCGATGTTGATTGCAAAAACACAAGTCGCATTCTCAACAAGTTGAAAGATTTCACAAACAATCACCCTGCAATATCAAGTTCAACTAAAAAGAAATTAGAAGATCTCTGCCATAAAATCCAGAACCTTGTGGCAAATATACATAGAGAAGAGGATAGAAACAAGATTTACGAGAACCATCTGGCTAGAATGAAAGAGTTTTTCTCAAATGAAAAGGATGGATTTTTTAAAAGATACGACGACAACTATCTAAAAGCACCATTGGGTCTGGCTAAAACGGATATTCTAAAATCTGAACTCAACAGACTGACAGATTGGCTAGACAAAGTGCCAAGAGGTATATTCCACTCCCACAACTTGCAAAAGAAAGATATCGTACCACAAATGCGTTATCTGCACCTTTCAAGAAGAGAAATGTATGATATCATGGGTACCGAACTTGTGGTTTTAAGACTCAAAGAGCAACTCTATCAAAACGAGTCAATGTCTAATCAGGAATCCAATACAGACCAACAAAACGTAGTTCCTGATGAAGTAATCATCCCACACGACTGTAGAGAAGCTATTATTAAAGTAATGAAGCCTACATTTACTTTACCCAATGGAGTTGTGATGAATTCAAGAAATCAAATTATAAAAGCAGCTTCTGTGATTGACTTGACAACCAATGTACAGGTAGCTATGATGATGGCTGTTGCCATGGAAGTAAAAGCAATTCGCCCAGGAACAAAGTGTATTGATTTTATCCGTGCCTTGATTGGAATTGGAGTGCTAAAGTATAGCGATGAAAAAGCCATAAAAAATATGGCAGATGGAATGAACAGAAAATTGCACGGAAGCCAGAAGAAGGACAAAAAAGTACCTTCACTCCCACCAAAGCATTTACAATGGACGGGAACTGATAGAAATATCGGAGATGCTATCTACAAAGCAATGACAACAGAAGATGTATAATCTATTGTTTCCTGAAAACTAAATACGCTATAGAAAGCGGCAACGATTATCCTACCAAAGGATAGTTGTTGCCGCTTTTTGCGTTTTTAGGGTTCCGATTGATTCCTTGATTCTATTCCGATTGATTCCGAATGATTCCGAATGACTCCGAAAACACTGAATTTCAACGATTTAAAACGAAGAAATTTGCACTTACACGAATATTTCGCCTTAACTTTGCATCAGCTTTCAGCAAGATCGGAGCCACAAACTAAAGAGCCTTAAAGGAAGGTTAGGTCTTGCTTTATTAAGATTATGAACGCAAAATTGATGCGCGTGGTGCAGCAGGGCGAGGCCTTCGCTGTGCAGAGTCAGAAGAGTGAGAACGGGCAGCTCATGAAATGCAATATCGTGCTGCAGGAAATGGGCGGAAAGTTTGAGAACCAATACGTGGCTACGATGCTCGGAAACATGGCCACGTTTAAACTGGCACCGGGCGACGTGGTGGCGGTGACGCTCAGATTTTCTACACGTGAATATAACGGACAGGTGTTCCAGGATATTCTCTTGACGGATTTTTATAAATTTAATTGATTCGAAATCAGTGTCATCAGTTCCACTGATTCGAAATTACTTGAATTAGTTTAAAATTATTAACCGAGTGGAGTGAGTAAGGAATCTCCGGAGGTAAGTAGCGCTACGTTTCTCACTTTCTTTGCTCTTAAATTCACTAAGGTTATGAAAAAGTATTTTAATGACATCCACAAGTTGATGAACTGCCAGCACACTCAGAAGAGCGGCATGGCTTATTACGATGATACTCATTATTTTCTGTTTGCACCCGATAATCCCGTGGTGGGCAGCATGCCCCGCTTCCATCGTCTCGGCATTGCACAGCAGTTGAACGACGGCTCCTTCGAATTCGTTCCGAAGCCGCAGCTCAAGACGCAGTCGCTGCTGATCAAGAAACTGGCGCACGGTCGTGTGTCGAAGACCAAGGATGGTGCCATTCAGCTCACCCTGAAGGTTTACTGCGATGAGGGTGTGAACATCAGCGAGACAATTGCTGCCGAGGCTCTGATGGCACGAGATGCCATCGTGGAGTATCAGCTGAAGAGATAGAACAAAGAAGGATTTGGGGCTTTCTAGAAGAAGAGGAATAAAAGGAAGAGGAATAAGAAGAACAAAATCTTCCAATATTCCAGTTCTTCCAATATTCCAAAAAGGGTATTTCAAGACAAAACCTCTTTTTATAGATTCTATAACTAATTAATATATAGATAGTTATATAAAGAAAGAAGAGAAAGGAAATCCTCAAAAAAATAACTGGAAGAACTGGAATTGGAAGATTTTCCAAATCCCCACTTCCTCTAGAAAGCTCATTATCAAACTATTATCGAAAAATGAACAAGACAAAATTGAAGTACGACATTACAAAAAACGCCGCTCCGAAGATGCCAAAACTGGGAAAAGGCACCGAATGTGTGCAACTTTTGCTCTCTCAGGTATCAAAAGACATGCACGAACCCCTTGTTCCGATGCTCTTCCCTATTCTTGGAGCGCAGGTCAGCGGCACGGAATTTCAGTATCCCGACCTCAGTTGGAAGGAATCATGTGGCATGATGGCCAATCTCGTTGCCGATTCGGGCTGCAACAAGGGACAATTGGGAAACTTAGTGGAAGCCATCTGCCGAAACTTTCGAGAACATGATGAGAAGGAATTGGAGAAACTCGTGGAGTGGCAGAAACAGATAAAATCCAAGTCGGCCAACAAGGAAAAGCCTGTAAGACCCGACGTGAGTTTCTGGTTTCCACCTGCCGATGTAACCAATGCCGCCTTTATCCTGAACGCCATGGGATGCGAGAACCTGGGCGAGAGAACGCAGTACCTGAATCTGCCCGAGGTAGAGATGGCCGACAGGATGTGCGGCGGGCATAAACAAATTTCGCAGATGCTGCGCAATATCTACGACCGCCAACGCTCGGGAGCATTAAGAGCTACAGCCGATGGCGTGACCGGTAATCCGGTGCTCCGTGCCAACCTCACCATCTCCTCCACTCCGTATGCAGCCCGTAAGTTCTATAAGAACGAACTCTTCAATGGTACATTCGGGCGAATGGTGTTCTCGTATAAGGCGAGAATGGGACGTGACGGCAGAATTCCGAGACAGGGAAAATATGATGAGGCTTTCTATAAGAAGCTGGATGAGTATATTGTGAAGCTAAGCATCTGCAAGGGCAGGTTCATCATCAAGCCACTGAATAAACTTACTGACCAGCTGGCTCAAGACATGGCTACACTTGCCGATTTAACTGACGACGATGTTTTCTGGGACATTTCGAAGCGTTCCATCGTGTCGGCGTGGAAGGCGGGTTGCCTGCTCTGGGTGCTGAATAACCAGACTTGGACGAAGTCGATAGGCGAGCTGGTGGAGTGGCTGGTGTATCACGACCTTTGGAGCAAAGCGCAGCTTTTCGCAGATTTGCTGAACCAGGATGCCGACTCGGTGAGCGAGGCTCAGAGAAGAGGGCCGAAGAACCTGCTCGATGATCTGCCTAATCCATTTAACGAGGCGCAACTTGAAGCACTCCGCATTTCGCAGGGAAAGACGAAGGAGGGCACGAAAAACCAACTTTACAAGTGGGTGTATCGCAAGTTCATCACCTATTGCAACCAGACGGGGCTTTACACGAAGACGCAGGAGTATCTTACGGGGTCGCCGGGAGCTAAGGTTAAGAGTGAGATGAAATGATGATTTGAACCTTAATTCCGCAACACTATAATTTAATATTTTTTATAAGTACCTGAGCAACAAAAAGTTGCTCAGGATTTTGCCAT
>NZ_JBBNGE010000064.1:0-14465 GCF_040095255.1 Segatella sinensis
TCTAAATTCAATGCAATTCTTGCTGTAGTACAACAGTAAGACGATTACTCATGCCCATAGGGGTGCTGAGTAGTTACCAAAGACTGCTGCAATGTGGGTTAATACATTTCTTTGAATCAAAAGACTCAGATTCCCCATGATTCACATACCCAAGCTGATTCGAAACACATTGAGTATTTCCTATTATCCTGTCTATGTTACGATAAGAATGGCCATAAATCCAATAGTCTATTCGGCTATAAGCAATGAAGTTCCCCAGCTCTGCTGTGAAAGCACCGTTTATCGGACTTCCCTTGAAATCCGGAGACACCAGTTGAAATGATGGAACATGATGCGTTGCCACAACAATATGCTTTGCCTGGCTTTCACTAACAGCCTTTTCTATGAAAGCGCGGCACTTAGCATGCTCTTGATTAAACCGTTCACTGTTTATCACAACGCCACAATCCTTAATACGATAGAAATCATTTACTCTGCGCTCGGTTGAAAAAGCATCCTGCGGCTCTATATATCCCCATAGTGTAGAAACGATGAGGTCTGTATCATCCGAAAGATGTATTACTGCATTATAATAGCATTTGATATTGTGCCGAATTTCCATGCACCATCCATCATGGAGTTGCTCCAAGTCATAACCCAAATAAAACTCATGATTACCTGGTATTACTATTACTTCCTTGAAATTCTCTGAAGCCCAATCCCAGAATGGATGCTTGACAAAGCCTTCATCACCTAAATAGCCAGTATCTCCAGCCAACACTAGGATGTCAGCAACAGGCTGAAGAGGATGAGTCTCCAAATACAGGGTATTCTCCATGAATTCCAGATGCAAATCTGAAGCATATTGTATCTTAACCATAACTACAACATTGATTTCTTAAGTTGTTCTATAATCTGCAGGCTTGTCACATTGCCAAGACCTGCTGACTTGATGAAATCGGCATTTGGCAAATCATGCATAATAGCATCACAAAAGTCACTAACATCTTTCTTTAATGTATCGGGCAGATCATATCTACTTGCTGGAGTAAGCATTGCTGCAAGACGAAAAACATCTTTCTTATGCTTTGCAATATGCTTGCTATCAACACTTTCGCCTTTAGCTTTTCTTTGACTTAAATCCATGAAAGCCTTGCTTTTCAAACAGATAAGACTCTCGATATTGGCGATATGCACGCCATTTTCCTGCAAGCTATGTTCTATCGTGAAACGATAATAGTCTTCATCCATGAGTATAGCCGATAAACTTGAAAGGTCTTCATCTACAGGAATCGGTGTGATACGAGCCTCCTCTGGGAAATTCATCAAGCCAAGACTTCGTGAGAAGAGTTCAACCTGATATGGGAAAGCAGAATTAGCAGGCTTCATGAAGCGGAAATATTCATGTTTGGGCTCAACATTCTCATTAACACCCTTGTTTCGCTGCTCATAATTGCCCTTCTTTACAAACTCCCAGAATTTGGCTACAAACTCAGCCGACAAAGCTTCAACCACTAAGATAATGTCAATATCCTTAGTAGCACGAGGCACCTGAGCATACAAATCCTCATGGATTTCGCATGCCGTACCGCCTATTATAACATAATTGTCCTCAAAACCTTTGAAGAACTCCTTGAATGTATCTATTCCTCTTACCATGACATTTCATTTATTAATCGTTCCAACTCTATTTGTATTCGCTCATCTTCATTGTCTTTCAATGACAGATAAAGCGAGAGCTTATCAACCACTCCTTCTGTACTTAACATTTTTGGGTTATACTTCCATACTTGGATTTCATTTTCTCCGAACTGCTTGTCGGTTACGATGGCCAGAGTTTTCAGTTCTTTCTTTGTAACAGCCCAACACTGCCTTGATTCTTCATTAAGCATCGTGTAGGAAGCCAGTGCATTCACCCCACTTATCTGTTGTCCTTCAAGTATAGCATCCGTATAGTAAAGCTGCTCTATCGGAGAAGCCAACATTGGCAAGGCTTTATTCCAAAGTTCCCTATTGCTTATATCAATTTGTACCGTCTTTGTCTTTACTCCTTCCAACTTAATCAGATCTTTGAAGACAAGCCAGCGCAATGATTTGTTTGCGGTCGCATAAGAAACGCCAAACTTATCGCTCAGTCCATAACCTGTTGCCCCAACAATGGATTCAATCTGCAAATGATAAAGCAACAAACATTGGGCAAAGGGAGGAATGGTTTCTTTCAAATCCAAGCCAACCTTTCTGTCTGGTTTGATGTCAAGCAAAAGAGATGGCAGGAACATTTGCCTGTTGGGGATAACAAAGTTAACTTTTTGTGCCACCAATCTAACCTTATTATAAGATGAAATGCATGGAGTGATTAATACGACGACGAGCTGTGTCTGTCGACCTATAATATCCAATTGTTTCTTCAACTGGGCAGGTGGCACAGAGTCACCATCCTTTAGGTAAGCCATCAAAATGTGCTGCCCTAAAATACATCCTTTATAAAAAGAGAACCTGGAAGAAACATTCATAGGGATTCCTACCAGCAAATCTTTATCTGCTGGTTCCAAAGCTACTTTTTCGCCCAAAATATTACCGAAATATGCAGCTGTTTCATCTATATAATATTTAATATTGCACATAATAATACGTCTGATATTACGTGCAAATATAGTGATTATATTCTGAATATCAAAATATTCTATTGAATAAATAAGTTTTTTTAAGATAATTATGGGGGAGTTTACTCATCACGAGCAAACTCCCCCATAGTGTATATGGGTACATGTATTCATGAATCCGGTCATGAAAGTCACGGTCATTTTCGGTCATTAAGGATTTCGGGTTATCAAAAATCCCTCAATATCCCTCTATCTTATAAAATAAGGTTAAATCAAGTTCGCCCTGCAAACAAAATTCATCCATATAATCACTTTTCTGAATATTTTTTGTATTTTTGCAGATATATTGCGCCAACATGGGGTTTGAGCATGGCTTATCTCCCTAGATTACAGGCGCATCATTATCAAATGATTTGAGCATGAAGAAGATATTATTCCTACACGGATTCTTCGCCACGGGCAGCTGTCCGATGGCGAGAGCCTTGAAAGAGGCGTTTGAGGGGACGGCGGTGGTGCTGACTCCCGACCTCCCATTGCACCCCATGGAGGCACTGAAGGAGATTCGCTCCATCATCGACCGGGAACAGCCCGACTTGCTTCTGGGCAACAGCTGCGGCTCTTTCCTCGCCCAGATGCTGGCTCCGGTGGTGGGCATTCCTGCCCTGCTCGGCAATCCGCATTTCATGATGACAGAGTTTCTGAAGGAGCGAATCGGCGAGCATGAATACAAGGCGCCGAGAAGGGACGGCAATCAGCAGCTGGTGATTGACGAGACGCTGATTGAGGAGTTTGCGGAGCTGGAAGCCGTGCAGTTTGACCATTGCAACCCCTATTATAAGGATCGTGTGTGGGGACTTTTTGGTGAGCAGGACACCCTGGCTCACTTCTCCCCTCTCTTCCTGGAGCATTACAACCAAGCCTTCCATTTCCCAGGCGGTCATACGCCTACAGAGCAGGAGGTGAAAACCTGGTACGCTCCCCTTGCCCAGAAAATGCTGATGGAGTTTTCGGCAAAGGAAGAAAGATATTTCCAGCACTTTAAGGGCGGCAAATACAGGTTCATCCATTCTGCCTTCGACTCCGAGACTCAGGAGCGCATGGTGGTTTATCAGGCTCTCTATGGAGACCAAGCCTATTGGGTAAGACCGGAAGATATGTTCTTCGGGAAAGTAACAAGGGACGGCAGAACTTTCAATCGTTTCACGGAAATAGACAGATAATTATGGAGACATTTAATAATGTAATAAACAGTGGCCAGCTTGTTCTGGTCGATTTCTTTGCTACATGGTGCCAACCTTGCAAGGCGATGCACCCCATTCTGGAGCAGGTGAAGAGTGTGTTGGGCGACCGCATCCGAATCATCAAGGTGGATGTGGACAAGTACGGCGTAACAGCAAACCAATACCGCATCCAATCCGTGCCTACGCTGATGCTCTTCCGAAACGGAGAAGTATTGTGGCGCACAAGCGGTGTGGTAGATAAAGCCGAACTGCTGGCTACGCTTGATCCATTCTTGACATAATCAAAAATATAAAAGAATAATCTTATGCGCATAATAGGAAACTTACTTTGGTGGCTCTTCGGAGGTCTCGAAGCTGCCATCGGTTATTTCACCGGAAGTCTGGCTCTTGCATGTACCATCATCGGCATTCCCTTTGCGATACAGACATTCAAGATTGGCCTGCTCTGCCTATGGCCTTTTGGTTCTACGGTAAGAGAATCGAATAGTCCAACTGGTTGCATTCGCATTCCGCTGAATTTACTCTGGCTGATTTTCGGGGGATTGTGGGCTTGCCTCATGCATCTGTTCTTCGGCTTTCTCTTATGTATAACCATTATCGGCATTCCTTGGGGAAAACAGCATTTCAAGATGGCCGGGCTTTCGCTCGCACCATTCGGCAAGGATGTGGAGTTAGGATTTTAAAGTGATAAGAAAAAAGAAGTTGAAGGATATGAATACATTACATAGTTACCTCGCCTACTATCTCCTTGCTATCAATGCAGTTGCATTCATCGTGTACGGCATTGATAAGTACAAGGCAAAGAAAGCCAAATGGCGCATTCAAGAAACCACGCTTTTGTTGCTGGCTGTACTTGGAGGAAGCATCGGGGCATGGATGGGAATGAAAGTCTGGCACCATAAGACGATGCACAAGAAATTCAAATACGGCATTCCTGCTATTCTGCTGATACAGATTGCGCTGATGGCGTATTTACACATGAATAGATAACAAAAAAAAGAATGAAGCATATGAAAAGTTTTTCACCAAAGCCGTGGTTTGCACCACAGCCAGTGCTGATTATCGGCACATATAATAAGGAAGGAGTTGCCAACGCTATGAACGCTGCCTGGGCAGGACAGTGGGACATGAAGGAGATTATGATCTCAATGGGAAATCACGTCACCACAGACAATCTGAAGCTTGGCGGCGAGTTTACCGTTGCCTTCGCTACCAGGAAAACCATGGTGGCTTCTGATTTCGTGGGCATTGTTTCTGCCAAGAACGACCCGAAGAAGATGGAGAAGACTGGATGGAGCATCGAGAAGGCGACTATGGTCAACGCTCCTGTGTTCACCGATTTCCCAATGACCCTGGAGTGCCGAATCAAGGAGAAATACGACGAAAGCGAAACCGGTTATTATCTCGTTGCCGAAATCGTCAATATTCTTGTAGATGAGAAGTATCTGGCAGAAGACGGAAATCCTGACATGGAGAAGATGGAACTGATTGTCTTCGACCCTATTCATCACGGCTATATCCAGCTGGGCGAGAAAGTCGGCAACGCTTTCTCCGACGGCAAGGCTTTGAAATAATCAACGTAATTTTAACGACTCAGAAACAATGAATCCAATAGCAATACGCCTGCTTTCGCAGCAGCTCATCTGCCCTCAATTTGATACTCCCCAAAAGGTGGTGTCTCATTTTGGAGCCATGCAAGCCCAGGATTACCGGATGGTAAGATGGGCTGTGATGATGCGTACTCGCAAACCTTCTTCCTTCGCATTCAAGAATGCATACGATGAGGGTGAGATAGTCCGTCTTCACCTGCTGCGTGGCACTTGGCAACTGGTTTCAAATGAAGACTATTGGTGGATGCTGGACCTGATTTCACCTAAGGCAACTTCTGTTGTAAAAGGATGGATGAAGAGTAATAAAATCAGCTTCGATGATTCTGAGCTCAATCAGATTCACGAGATATTTGTTCAAAAAATAAATGACTATTGATACAACAAACCTCTGCTCGCATCTTCAAAAGAAGTTGTTTGAACCTGATGGAGTATATTATCCTATCTGGCAAGCCATGCAGAACGATAAGGAGTTGACTGCCGCGGTTCGCTCACGACAGCTTCATATCTATCGTAACGGCAAGAAGATTCTCATTCTCGCTGGCAAGGCTCAGCCGAAGATTGTCAGAGAGGATAAACTGAACGAATTGATTAAGAAAATAATATAAATGATTAAGAAAGAAGAAGTTATATCTTTTGTATGGCAGCATATTCTGCTGCTCGTTTCGCTCTATGTAATGACTTTCGGAGTCGCAGCTTGTGTGCGAAGTCAGTTAGGTTCAAGCGTTATTTCCACCATCCCTTACGTGATGGCTTCAGCAGGTAAGATGCTTGATTACATCCCAGGATGGACTATCGGCGGCTACACCATCATGATGAATGCGATCTTCGTGGTGCTGCAGATTCTGATTCTGAGAAGAAACTTCGAGTGGGTGCAACTCTTCCAGCTCGCTATCGGCTTTATCTTCGGAATGTTCATAGACCTCAATATGGTGCTTACACAGTGGATGGTTTCAGAAAATATCCTGTTCAATGCCCTTGTGCAGATTGCCGGTTGCACCATCCTCGGTTTCGGAATTGCCATGGAGGTGAAGTGCGGCTCAGTAACCATGCCTGGCGAGGGCATTTCCATTGCCATTCACAAGGTTACCGGCTGGCCTTTCCCTAAAGCCAAGATTCGGGTGGACATCACGCTCGTGGTCTTGGCCGTCTTGTTCTGTTTCCTGCTTCTCGGTTCATGGAAATGGGAGATCGTGGGCATCGGAACGCTCTTCGCCATGGTCTATGTAGGTGTTACAGTTCGCCTATTCAACAAACATCTTGCATGGTTCGACCGCCTGCTCCACTATCGTCCAGGTTGCCGAAGATATGTTTACGGACTGGCACGATACATAAGAAGACAGATGTAACGTCAAGATTATTTAAGTTCAACGGATAAAAATAGATGAATATGAATTTTCCAGAAATATATTCAGCAACAGGCATGATGGAGCTGATTCAGAAAATCGGCTTCCTCCCTCTCCTTGATAGTGGCATTGAAGGCTTCTCTGCCGAAGACATCGTAGCAGAAGACTGCGGTTACGTAAGACTTCCTGAAGGCGGTTGGGACTGGCCGCTATGGAAATGGAAGGGCGAGATTGTGCAGGAAATGCCATGTATGTACGGAAAGTTCTTTAACAAGAAAGCAGGATTCATCAGCCAGGAATGGTGGCCTGACTTCTGCAACTACAGAAGAAGCAAATACCCCCGTCCGGATGAAGAATCGATAGAAGGAGCCATTCTCAGTACGCTTCAATCTACCGGCAGTCTCATCACGAGAGAACTTCGGGCAGCCTGCGGTTTCACGGGCAAGGGAATGAGAAGCAAGTTTGACGGTTATCTCACCCGACTGGAAATGGCAACCTATATCGTGACCGAGGATTTCATCTATCCTCGTGACAAGCACAATCATGAATATGGCTGGGGATGGTCGCTGCTCAACACTCCCGAAGATCTCTATGGCAGGGAGGCTTGCCAATGCAACCGAACTCCCGAAGAGTCTTATCAGAGGATTTTCAAACATCTGAAAGAAATCCTGCCTGATGCTTCGGATAAACAAATCATTAAATTAATTGGATAAAAATGACTTCACTTCAAGAAAGACTGTTCGCCATGCAGGATAAGCAGTATGCTGCTTTCCAAGCTAAACTGACACCGGGAGTGCCTGTGGAGAGTTTCATAGGCATTCGTGTGCCTGTGCTTCGCAAGTTCGCAAAAGAATTTACAAATGAGTCAGAATGCAAAGATTTCCTTCATCAGCTTCCTCACGAATACTACGATGAGAACATGCTTCACGGTCTCCTCATTTCCGAGGTGAAGGACTACGAGGAAAGCATTCGTCTTACAGACAGATTCCTGCCATTCGTGGACAACTGGGCAGTTTGCGACATCATGTCTCCGAAGGTGTTTGCCAAACACAAGAAGGAGCTATTGGCGAAGATCAAGACTTGGAGTAAATCGTCACACGTTTATACTTGCCGCTTTGGTATAGAGACACTTATGTCTCATTACCTTGATAAAGACTTCAATGCAGAATATCTTAAAATTCCAGCATCAGTAAGGAGCGAAGAGTATTACGTAAAAATGATGGTAGCCTGGTTCTTCGCCACCGCCCTTGCCAAGCAATGGGACCAGGCAATTCCCTACATCGAGCAAAACCGCCTTGCTTCCTGGACGCACAACAAGACCATCCAGAAGTCCATTGAGAGCAACAGAATCACGCCCGAGCAAAAAGAATATCTGCGGACATTGAAGATAAAATAATTATGACACAAGATATATCTACATATTACGTTTGGATAGGTGGCGTCAGAGTCAAGATTGTGCAATATCACAAGAGTCCATTACTGATAGAGCCCCACGATAGGGCTACGGAAGCAATGGCCAAGACAAGGAAGGAGTTTCATCAGAAAAACAAATAAATGTTTAGAGCCGTTTTCCGGTCATTAAGGTCACGGTCATTAAGGTCATTAAGGATTTCCGGTTATTCAAGATATCCCCCAAGTTGTCCCTCAATGCTCCTCTAGATTAAGAATAAGGTTAAATCATGTTAGCCCTGCAAACAAAATCCATCCATATAATCACATTTCTGAATATTTTTTGTATTTTTGCAGATATATTGCGCTGATATGGAGTTGAGCATAGCTTATCCTCCCAGATTACAGGCGCATCATTATCAAATGATTAGATCATGAAGAAGATATTATTCCTACACGGATTCTTCGCTACGACGGCAGAACTTTTAATCGTTTCACGGAAATAGATAAATAATTATGGAGACATTTAATAACGTAATAAACAGTGGCCAGCTTGTTCTGGTCGATTTCTTTGCCACCTGGTGCCAACCTTGCAAAGCGATGCACCCCATTCTGGAGCAGGTGAAGAGTGTATTGGGCGACCGCATCCGAATCATCAAGGTGGATGTAGATAAGTACGGCGTAACAGCAAGCCAATACCGCATCCAATCCGTGCCTACGCTGATGCTTTTCCGAAACGGAGAAGTATTGTGGCGCACAAGCGGTGTGGTAGATAAAGCCGAACTGCTGGCTACGCTTGATCCTTTCTTAAAATAAAAAGATGAAAAGAATAGAAGATTCTTTGAGAAGGTGCACGAATGTATACTTATCTTTACCAACTGGCTGGGGTAAGTGCACATAGTAATAAAATGCAAAACATCGATATAATCTGACGGAAACAGAAAGAATTTTACTTCGATATTGGCAGGAATCAGATGCAGAGGCGCTCTTCAAGTACGCCTCCGACCCTGACGTAGGCCCACGTGCAGGATGGCCGGCACATAAGTCTGTTGAGGAAAGTCGGGAAATAATCCGGACATTCTTCCATAATGAAACGACATGGGCGATTGTGTTGAAAGAGACTGGCGAAGCTATCGGCTGCATCGGCTACTACACCCATGAAACCAGCAACATCCCTATCGGAGAAAACGACTGCGAGGTGGGCTATTGGGTAGGAAAGCCTTATTGGAACAAGGGAATCTGCACCGAAGCCTTGAAGCCGATGCTTGACTACTGCATCAACGAGAAGCATTTCGAAAACATCTGGGCAGACCATTTCACAGGCAATCCTGCATCAGGAAGAGTCATGGAGAAATGCGGTTTCGTCGATACAGGTATGTTGAATAAATGTAGCCAGCTTGTAGGTGGCGACAAGGAAATGGTTAAAGTATTTAAGTACAAAGGATAAAAAATGAGAAAGAAATCAAGAGCAATGGATAGTGAGTGGGCTTTGGAAGTAATGCACAAGGCTCCGTATATAACGGTCAGTTTTATTGACGAAGAAGGCAAGCCTTATGGTTTACCCCTGTCACTCGCATCAGATGATGATGTGAATTGGTATTTTCATGGTGCCTTGGAAGGCAAGAAGTTGGAGGCAATCAAGGCTCATCCAGAGGTCTGCCTTTCAGCCGTAACCCGTTGTGCGCCTACGGTTGGTCCGAAAGACGGCAGTTTCACCCTGCAATTCAAATCAGCCATTGCATTCGGCAAGGCAGAAATCGTGTCAGATGAAGCAGAGAAGATTCATGGTCTCCGACTAATCTGTGAACGTTTCCTTCCTCACCATATGGATGCTTTCGACGAGAGCATCGCCCGTTCCCTTTCACGCACGGCTGTAGTTAGCATCACACTTACTGAGCCACCAACCGGCAAGCGCAAGCAGTATGATAAGGAGGGCGTGGAAATGAAATATGGCAGAATGGAATAAATCTCCGATAATGGTAATATCTTCCGAAAACCAGGTATAAGCTCTTTAGGTGAATGTGCGTATCTTTGCACCCAAGAAATTTAGAAATTTAAAAAGCTTAGGATTATGAAGGAATTTTTCTTTAATACCATACAGGAGTTCAATGACTTCATTGGGGTGAAAACACTTCATCCTCTGGTAAGCATTGCACGTGTAGAGAGAACTGCTC
This sequence comes from Segatella sinensis, assembly GCF_040095255.1. Lineage (NCBI taxonomy): Bacteria > Pseudomonadati > Bacteroidota > Bacteroidia > Bacteroidales > Prevotellaceae > Segatella > Segatella sinensis. The sequence goes on from NZ_JBBNGE010000064.1 coordinate 10,340, forward strand.
CGATACAGGAGGCTGTGCATCACTACGGACTTTATGCCCTCTTCCTGAAGGAAAACAAGGGCTGCAAATTGTCATACGGCAGAACAGAATATGATTTTGACGAGATGACCGTAACCTCGTGTGCTCCAGGACAGTCGATTAAGGTTGAACCCATTCCTGGAGTACCGCTTGCCAAATATACGGTATTGGCTTTCCATCCCGACCTGCTCAACCGCACGCAGCTTGGCAAGAACATCTCCCGATACGAGTTTTTCGACTATACAAGCAACGAAGCATTACACTTATCCGCTGCCGAGGTCAATATCTTCCGTGATGTGCTCTCAATGATTAACCAGGAACTGCAGCATCCCATAGATAAGCATTCGCGTGAACTCATCGTTTCAAACATCGAATTGTTGCTTAACTACTGTCTGCGCTTCTACGACCGACAGTTTATCACACGCGAGGAGATAAATCATTCGGTGGTAAAGAAGTTCATCTCTCTGCTCGATGAATACATTGCCCGGAAAGCGGAGTATGAAGGGCTGCCTACCGTAGCCTACTTTGCCGACAAATGCTGCTATTCTACCAAATATTTCGGTGAATTAGTCAAAACAGAGACTGGCAGAACCGCAAAGAGTCTGATCAACGACCGACTGCTTTCTGCAGCCCGCCAACTACTTGTAGATGAAACCTTAACCATTACGCAAGTCAGCCAGCGCCTCGGCTTTGAATATTCTCAGCACTTCGTCCGCTTTTTCAAGGCACAGACGGGAAAGACTCCAAGCGAGTACCGCAAGACTGCTTAAATACAAGGAAGCATGTTTTGATAGAAACGGAATAACGGTAATGTCTTCCGAAAACAAGGTATAAACTCTTTAGAGAAATGTACGTATCTTTGCACCAGTTTTTAATATGAACAGATTTTTCACATTTATAGCAATAGCACTCATTTTTTGTGCAGGAAATCAAATAAAAGTAAAAGCAGAAACTATGGACAAAGAGATAAAATTAGTACAGGATTGGGACAAAACCTTTCCTAAAAGCGAGAAGGTAAAACATGAGAAAGTGACATTCAAGACCCAATATGGTCTTACTCTTGCAGCCGACCTCTATATTCCAAAGAACGCTGAAGGAAAGTTGCCAGCCATTGCCGTGAGCGGTCCTTTCGGAGCCGTCAAGGAGCAATGTTCAGGTCTCTATGCACAGACCATGGCAGAGCGTGGATTCATCACCATAGCTTTCGACCCTTCGTTTACTGGTGAATCTTCAGGCGAGCCTCGCCGTACGGCTTCTCCCGACATCAATACGGAAGACTTTCTGGCTGCTGTAGATTACCTCAGCATGCGAGATGATGTAGATGCAGGGCGAATCGGAATCATTGGCATTTGCGGCTGTGGCGGAATCGCTCTGAATGCTGCTGCGCAAGACCCTCGCATCAAGGCTACTGCGGCAATAACCATGTATGACATGAGTCGAGTAAGCGGAAACGGGTACTTTGACGCAGATGACAGCGAAGAAAAGCGATATTCGGTACGAAAGGCATGGGCAGAAGCTCGCACGGCCGACCTCAAGAACAGAACATTCACTATGGCTGGCGGCGTGGTTGACCCATTACCGGAGAACGCACCGCAATTTGTAAAAGACTATCATGCCTATTACAAAACACCACGAGGCTACCATAAGCGTTCGGGCAACTCAAACGAAGGTTGGCGCACCACTGGTTGCCAGGCTTACGCCAACACCCGTTTCCTATATTACATCAACGAAATCCGTTCGGCAGTACTCATTGTGCATGGAGAGAAAGCGCATTCCCGTTACTTCGGAGAAAGCGCCTTCAGATATATGATGGATGGGAAAGCGGAAGGCTACGACTTCGCAAGAAAGCCCAACCCAGTTCCGAACAACAAACAACTGCTCATTATCCCAGGAGCCTCTCATTGCGACCTATACGATGGTGGTGGGAAAGGAATGATTCCTTGGGACAACATCGAGGAGTTCCTGAAGAAGAATTTAAAAATATGATACAATGAAGATACGTTTTATAAATGCAGTTTGTATTCTCGCGTTAATACTCACTTCTGCGTGTAAGAGCGCTAATGCTTCACAACTAAAAGATAAAGAAATGATGATAACGGAAAAGAAAAATATCGGTAGCAAACTGGCTCTTTACCCTATGCCCGTAACCGTGGTGGGAGCTGAAGTAAACGGTAAGGTAAACTGGCTGCTTGTGGCGCATGTCGGTATTATCGGGCATGACCGCATTCTCGTCAGCATGAACGACAAGCATTATACCAATCAGGGCATAATCGAGTCCAAGAAACTATCCGTCAATCTCGTTGACCAGAAGATGCTTTCCAAGGCAGACTATGTAGGAAGCGTGAGTGGCGCGTCGGTCGATAAGTCGGGCGTGTTCGACTTTCACTGGGGCAAGAACGGAAGTCCAGTAATCGACGCATCGCAGCTTGTGATGGAATGTAATGTAGTGGATATATACAAGTCGGACGGCTTCGACAACTTCATCTGCTCGATTGCCAACACTTACGCTGCACCCGAGGTACTCGACGACAACGGGAGACTCGACTATACGCAGCTGAAGCCAGTACTATTCGAGTTTCCGACCTATTCCTACATCGCCACCGGTGAAATAATCGGGAAATGCCTGCAACTCGATAAGGAGCCTTCCATGTGCGTCAAGGAGCCGATGACCGCTGACGGCATCGTGCGTCTGTCGAAAATCGAGGTTTACCCGCAGTACCTCGACGAATATATGAAATACGCGACCGAGGTGGGTGAAATCTCTTTGCGTACCGAGCCGGGGGTACTGACCATGTATGCTGTCGGCGAAAAGGAGAATCCCTGCAAGATAACCATATTGGATACCTATGCGAGCCATGAGGCTTACGAAAAGCATATCGCCTCGGAGCATTTCCAGAAATACAAGCAGGGAACGCTGCACATGGTCAAGTCGCTGGTGCTGTCCGATCAAACACCTCTCAATCCAGCCAACCAAATCAAGAACTTCATTCAATAAAGAATCATGAACAGAATCATTTCAAACTCCGTTTGCAATCACTGCCGCCTCGGCATAGCTCAAACAAGTTTGGCTCTGCACTCGGCTAAATCGTTTATTTTAATTACAGTATTCACCGTTTTAACATTCAATGTTATGGCACAACAGAAAATAGTACAGACAGCAGGGCGCACCCAACTGGGTGAGTTTGCCCCAGAGTTCGCTCACCTCAACGACGACATCCTCTTCGGAGAAGTATGGAGCCGCAATGACCTGCTTTCATTGCGCGACCGCAGTTTGGTAACAATCACTTCGCTTATCAGCCAAGGAATCACCGACAACTCGCTGAAATATCACTTGCAGACGGCAAAGAACAACGGAATTACCCGCACGGAAGCGGCAGAGATTATTACTCACATCGCCTTCTACGCCGGCTGGCCAAAGGCCTGGGCTGCCTTCAATCTGGCAAATGAGGTATGGAACGAGGACGTGAAAGGCGAAGAAGCCAAGGCTGCTTTCCAGCGCGAGATGCTCTTCCCTATTGGCGAACCGAACACCGCTTACGCCAAATACTTCAAAGGCAAAAGCTATCTTGCGAAAATATCCGACAGTCAGATACCTTTCTTTAATGTTACCTTTGAGCCAGGTTGCCGCAATAACTGGCACACGCACCACGCCACAAAGGGCGGCGGGCAAATGCTGGTAGGCGTAGCCGGACGAGGCTGGTATCAGGAAGAAGGCAAGCCTGCGCAGGAAATCCTCCCCGGCACAGTCATCCATATTCCAGCCAACGTGAAGCATTGGCATGGTGCCGCAAAAGACAGCTGGTTTGCCCACCTTGCCTTTGAAATACCTGGCGAGAACACATCCAACGAATGGCAGGAGGCTGTGAGCGATGAGGAATATAACAAGATAAAATAACAACTATAATATTTTACAATTAAGAAGAAGATAAAGTTAATTTGCCATGTCATTCAGAGTTTTATTTGTTATTTATTTTGCAACACTAAGATAAGTGAAATTTCTGACATGACAAAATCCAGAGCAACTTATTGTTGCTGTAACTACTCAGCACCCCTATGGGCATGAGTAATCGTCTTACTGTTGTACTACAGCAAGAATTGCATTGAATTT
>NZ_JBBNGE010000065.1:0-14341 GCF_040095255.1 Segatella sinensis
CAAAAACTGGGTGACAGAACGAACCAAAACACTCAAACAAGTGAGTTAATATTGGAACATAGAACTGGACACCCTATCAATTAGAGTAAAACAGGGCGTGTGGGGATGCCTTACCCCACATGTTTTTACCAGATATGTGCACGCTTGTTCTTAGGAACAAAGAGCTTGTCGCCCTTCTTGATGTTGAATGCCTTATACCATGAATCCACCATTGGGAGGGCACCGTTCACACGAGCCTCGTTTGGAGAGTGAACATCCACGGTCATAAGATACTGCAGGTACTCAGGACGGGCATTGCCTGCCCATACACGTGCCCATGCCAGGAAGAAGCGCTGTTCTGGAGTAAATCCATCCTTCACACCCAACTTCTCTGTCTTCATCACATTCTGAAGTGCACGGAAAGCGATGTTCAAACCACCATTGTCACCGATGTTCTCACCCAGGGTCATCTGGCCGTTTACCTTCTTGCCAGCCAACTCAATTTTGTTGAAATGGTCAACCAGGATCTTGGTACGAGACTCGAAGTTCTTCTTGTCAGCAGCAGTCCACCAGTTGTGCTGGTTGCCAGTCTTATCAAACTGACTACCCTGATCATCGAAACCGTGACTCATCTCATGACCAATCACGCCACCGATACCACCATAGTTCATCGCATCATCGGCTGTCGGGTCGAAGAATGGAGGCTGGAGAATAGCTGCAGGGAAGCAGATCTCGTTGGTAGTTGGGTTATAATAAGCATTGATAGTCTGAGGAGTCATTCCCCACTCAGTCTTATCTACCGGCTTGTTCACCTTGCGGGCGATGGCATCCTTGGTAAAGAACTCAGAGATATTTGCCATATTCTCGTAGAGAGAGAGGCTGTCATCTACCTGCAATCCGCTATAGTCCTTCCACTTGTCAGGATAGCCGATCTTGATGATGAAGCTCTCCAGCTTATCCTCAGCCTGTGCCTTGGTAGCAGCACTCATCCATGTAGCCTCATCGATGCGCTGTGAAAGCGCAGTCTGGAGATTGTGAACCAAGTCGAGCATACGCTTCTTGCTGCTCTCTGGGAAGTACTTCTCTACGTAGATTTTTCCGATAGCCTCGCCCAACACACCGCTCACGGTACTTACGGCACGCTTCCAGCGAGGACGGTCCTGCTGAACACCGCTCATTACCTTGCTCAACTCAAAGGATACGGCACGGAAATCATCGCTCAATACGCTGGTTGCACCAGAAATCACCTTGATCTCTGCGTATGTCTTCAAATCATCCAAAGAGGTCTCTGCGAGAATCTTCTCTACCTCGTGGATTGGTTCAGGCTGACCCACGCAAATTTCCTTGAAAGCAGGGAAACCGGATGCCAGGAACACATTGCCCCAGTCGATGCCAGGATAATCGAGCACGAGCTGGTTGTAGGTCATCTTGTGATAGTTCTTGTCGATGTCGCGGAGCTGTACCTGGCTATAGCTTGCCTTTGCGATGCGGGTTTCGATAGCCATCACAGCCTCCATCTTCTTCTGGGCGGTAGCCTCGTCGTTGCCTACCATCTGGAAGAGCTTCTTCATATAAGCCTTGTATGCATCACGAATCTTCTTGGTCTGCTCGTCATCATTTACATAGTAATCGCGTACACCAAGACCGAGACCACTCTGTCCTACCTCTACGAGGTTGTTGGCGGCATCACGAAGGTCGGCACCCACACCGATGCCATACATCATGGTACCCTCGCCACGGAAATCGAGCTGAGCGGTAACGAGCTGGTACTCTCTGCGGTCCTTGATGGCTGCAATGCGGTCGAGAGTAGGCTTGATAGGTGCCCATCCCTCCTTGTTCAGGCGAACGCTGTCCATACGGAGGTTGTAGAGCGAACCGATCTTCTGTCCGAGTGACCCCTTCTGCTGTGGCTTGGAAGCATATTCAAGGATGATGTCCTGGATGCGCTTCTGGTTCTGCTCAAAGAGGTCGGTGAAAGCACCATTGTCGGTATGCTCGGCATCGAGTGGATGATTTTTCATCCAGTTGCCTGCGGCATAGCGATAGAAATCATTACCCGGCTTGATGGTCAAGTCCATGTTGGTCTTGTCAATACCGGAGCCCAACTTCTCCTGCTGGGCAAAAGCTGTTGTTGCACTAAGCAACAATGCTGCGAATAATACTTTTGTTCTCATTATTGTTTGTATTTAACTGTTTCTTTTTTTTATAAGGGCGAGACCTGCAAATGTCAGGGCGCCATTCAGCATCAGAAGCTCATAGCCGAACTTATAGCCCACATACTGCGAGGTAAGGGTATCGATGGCGAAGCAGATGAGCGGACTGGCGATGCAGACCCATGGCGACCAGCGGTCGTTTACCTGACGCTTGGTGAGCAGACTGAAGGCAAACAAACCCAACAGCGGACCGTAAGTATAAGAGCAGAGGATGTAGATGGCATCTATCACGCTCGTAGAATTAATCGCCTTGAAAGCGATGATGAAGAGCATGAAGACGAAAGCCACCAGCAGATGCATACGCTTGCGAAGCTTCACATCATCCTTCTTGCCCAGAATATCCACGCAAAGACTCGTAGTAATCGCGGTCAATGCTGAATCGGCACTCGAAAAGCTCGCCGCCACGATGCCGATGGTGAACAGTACCACTACCAGGGTTCCCAACACTCCCGAAGCTGCGAACATCGGCAACAGATCATCCGGAGCCTGCGGCAGCGCTACGCCCTGCTTCTGTGCCAGCATCATCAGCAACACACCCAGACTCAGGAAAAGCAGATTGGCAGGCACAAAGGCGAAACCATAGGTACAGACATCCTTCTGAGCCTCGCGAAGCGACTTGCAGGTAAGATTCTTCTGCATCATATCCTGATCTAATCCCGTCATCACGATTACCACGAACACGCCGCTCAGGAACTGTTTCCAGAAATTCAGCTTCGACATCCAGTCGTCAAAGACGAAGATGCGCGAATGACTGTCGTGGGCGATTGCCGTGATAGCCTCAGATGGCGTCATTTCCAAAGCTGCCACCACATGATAGATAATCAGGATGAGCGCAGCAAACATGCAGGTAGTCTGGAAGGAATCCGTCCACACCAGCGTCTTGATGCCACCCTTGCGGGTATAGAGCCAGATGAGCATCACCATCATAGGTACCGTCACCCAGAACGGAACTCCCACTCCATCGAGCACGAACCGCTGTAACAGAATGCAGACCACGAAAAAGCGGACTGCCGCTCCCGTCATCTTCGACAACAGAAAGAACGAAGCACCCGTCTTGTAGGAACGTTCGCCCAACCGCTGCTGCAGATAGCTGTAGATGGTGGTGAGATTATACCGGTAGTAGATAGGCAGCAGGAGAAAACCTACCAGGAAGTAGCCCAGGATAAATCCGATGCACATCTGCAGATAGGTCATATCAGTCTTCATCACCATACCCGGCACACTCACGAAGGTGATGCCCGAGATAGAGGCGCCCACCATTCCGAAAGCCACCATATACCATGGCGAACGTCTGTTCGCCCTATAGAAAGTTTCATTGCTGCTGGTACGCCTTGCCGTAATATGGCTGAAGAGCAACAGCACGCAGAAATATGCCAAAATCGTGATGATGATAATCATTTTTTCTCTTATATCTTTATTTACGTTGCAAAGGTACAGTAATTTATGGAAATAACAAAATTATTTCCATAACTTAACAAAGAAATAACATACAGAAAGAAAGTGAAGAAGTAAAGAGTGAAAAACGAAGAGTGAAGAATGGAGAATGGAGAGTGAAGAATGGAGAGGACAGGGGGTATAAAAGCAAAAACCTTCGAGAATCACTTCCCGAAGGTTTCAGCGGTGCGTACGAGACTCGAACTCGTGACCTCCTGCGTGACAGGCAGGCATTCTAACCAACTGAACTAACGCACCATTATTATGGAGGAGTATTTAAAAAAAGTTGGCGGTGCGTACGAGACTCGAACTCGTGACCTCCTGCGTGACAGGCAGGCATTCTAACCAACTGAACTAACGCACCATTATTATGGAGGAGTATTTAAAAAAAGTTGGCGGTGCGTACGAGACTCGAACTCGTGACCTCCTGCGTGACAGGCAGGCATTCTAACCAACTGAACTAACGCACCAGTCAATGTATAATCTTGCGAAATCGAAACGTGCAGAAGCGGTGCGTACGAGACTCGAACTCGTGACCTCCTGCGTGACAGGCAGGCATTCTAACCAACTGAACTAACGCACCAAATTAAGATATTAACTTAACCGCTTATAGCGCATTTCTCATTTGCGAGTGCAAAGGTACTACATTTTTTTGATTCCACCAAATTTTTCCGCTATTTTTTTACAAAAAAGATTGAAAAAAATATGCGTCCTCATATCCCCTGCCCGTCTTCAGCCATCCTTTCAGCAATTTATCACCCTGAAAGCCAACTACTTCAAGTATTTTCACGGCATTTTGGTTACTTTCCGCTACAATGGCATAAATCTGATGCAAATGCAGCACATTTGATGCATATTGCATCAAATGACGGATAGCCAACTGTGCCAAGCCCTGATGCTGATGTTCCTTTTTGATAACAATTCCCAGCTCGGCACGCTGATGGCGGGGGTCGAAATTCATCAGATCGATGATGCCCACCGCCTCCTGCTGCTCATTTTCAACAATCAGGCGAACCTGTTTGTCGATATAGATATCCGCCGTAGCCGTAGTGATATAGTCGAGCAACACCTGTCGGGAGTACGGCACATTGGTGCCCCCCACCTCCCAGAGACTCTCATCATTCTCTATTTCATAGAGAAAATCCAGATCTTCCGGTTCCAAAGCCCTTAAACGAATTTTCTTATCTTCCATATTCCTCCAAAATAAATATTTTCCTTTTATATTTCCTAATCTACCTACTATTATATGAGCACCTATTATATAATGTACGCGCGTACCCTATATATATTGTGCATTTCATCCATATCCATCACATCCCCTTCCGTTATCACCTTCCCGATTTCCCGGGTATAGATAGCCAGCTTGTCAGGCTCATCCGCCCGAAGCGAAAGCTGATGCAGAATTTCCCCGTAACTCATCTTGTCGGCATCAAACAGCAGATACTCCGATTCATCCACCACAGAAGGCGTAAAGAACCCCAGACTCTTTCTCATTCTCGCCATCAGCATCCTGACCAACGCAACGGAAGCACTAGCATAGATGGCTGTCCGGACAGGAAGACTCAAGAGTAGCGACATACCCGCATAATGCTTGCGAAAGAAGATGAGCATCGCCTCATAGAAGACATGCACATAGCGGAAACTGGATTTCTGCGTGCTCTCTCCCTTATAATGCAGGATATCCAAAGGCAGAAAATAGTTGTGATAACCGCCCTTCAACATGCGATAGGAAAGGTCGATATCCTCTCCATACATGAAGAAATCCTCATCTAACAGTCCCACCCGATCCAGGGATTTACGGCGCAACATGCAGAAAGCGCCACTCACCACCTCTATCCGGTTCGGCTGATCCCATGGCAGGAATCCCATATAATAGCGTCCGAACAGTGGATGCTTGGGCCATCGGTTGCAGAATCCCAGCATCTTGAAGAAGGAAACCATCGGTGTAGGCAATCCTCTCCTGCTCTCCCTCGCCCATCTGCCATCCGCATTCAGCATCCTCACGCCTGCCGCTCCCGCATCGGGATGGGCATCCATAAAGCGGATACATTCGCTCAGCACCTGCTCGCCCACGATGGTGTCAGGATTCAGAAGGAGTACATACTCCGCCTCGCTCTGACGGATGGCGATATTGTTGGCTCGGGCAAAACCCAGATTGTGGTTGCTGCCCACAAACCGTACCATCGGATATGCTTCACGGGGATAGCGGTGCTGCAGATACTCCAGCGATCCATCGGAAGAATGATTATCCACCACGATGATCTCTGCCACATCCTTCTCTCCGGAGGAAGATGAAGAAGATGAAGCATTATCCCCCTGCATCACTTCGAAGGCACGGAGCACCGAGCGGATGCATTGGTCGAGATAATACTTCACGTTATAGCTTACTATGATAACCGAGAGTTTCAATGTCTATCTTAACTATTAACTGTTAACTATAAAACCATCACTTATTCACCTTCCTCACTGGTTTCCTCGATACATCTGCCGATAGATGGATAAACGAAGAAAAGACAGAGCACGAGGATGATTGCCATATAGCCGAATGCAGGCGACATGGTCTGATAATACATAAAGGTATTGATGAGCATAGGCAGACAGAGCATGTTGATACGGGTAGTGCCCCAGAAAAGCAGAGCATCGCCCTTTTCTGTCAACAGTTTGCGGCGGATTACCTTCAGACTGAACAGCTTCAGCGCCATCGGAATCACCAGGATGGTGGTAAGCTCCATCACTACCAGGATGCCGAACATCATCGTCTGGTTGGCAGCGATATCATTGGCGGTCAGTATCTCCGTTTCATAGAGAACTACCAGCAGAAAAGCCACCAACAGCATAAAGAGGAAGTTGGTCATCAATCTTCGTTGTACTTGTTTGATATTCATTTATTTCTATTGATTAAATGGTGTTCTGTTCAGGATACTTCTACCCAGCGTCACTTCATCGGTATATTCCAGTTCATCTCCCACGGAGATGCCTCGGGCTATGACAGAGAGCTTCACGGGATAGTCGGCAAGCTTGCGCGAGATATAGAAATTGGTGGTATCGCCCTCCATCGTACTGCTTAAGGCAAGAATCACCTCCTTTACTCCTCCCGCAGCCACACGCTGCACCAGAGAATCAATCTCCAGGTCGGCAGGTCCGATACCATCCATCGGCGAGATGATGCCACCCAGCACATGATACAATCCATGAAACTGCTGGGTATTCTCCACTGCCAGCACATCCTGCACATTCTCCACCACGCAGATGACAGAGGCATCGCGTCGGGGATCGGAACAGATGGGGCACACCTCGGTATCACTGATATTATGGCACACACGACAGTACTTCACCTCGCGCTTCATCCGGGCGATGGCATCCACAAACTGATCCACATCCCCTTCCTCCCTACGGAGCATAAAAAGCACAAGGCGCAAAGCTGTCTTGCGCCCTATACCCGGCAGCTTGGAAAACTCCCCCACTGCCTTTTCCAATAATGCAGAAGAATATTGCTGCACCATCACACTAGAGATAAATACCGATTCCTACCTTGAAACCTATTGTAGAATAATCAGTATGCTTCTTGAAGCTCTGATCATAGTAGATAGCCGGCTCAATGGTTACCTGCTTGCTGACAAAGTAGGCATAGCCTACCTCCACGCCCGGCATGAAGTCATTGTAGCTGCCCGAATGAACCACCTTGGCACCAAAGCCGAGATACAATCCATTCTGCTCGATATAATATCTGGCCTGAGCTCCGGCAGAAAAGTAATCCTTCACGCCATCCTTGCCAGAATGGGTATATTCGGCTTGACCCAGGAGCATCCAGTCATCTTCTACAAAATAACCTGCTTTTGCCTGAACGCCGAAGTTCAAGTCCTGACTGCCATTATAACTGAGATTGAGACCCGTGAGCGACGCGCCACAATACTGCTTTCCACTTTCAAACTGAGCATTGGCTCCCAGGCTTACCAGAAGAGCTGCTGCTGCCAAAACTAATTTTTTCATACGTAACATTTTTATGTGTTGCTATTATTAATTTTCATATTCTTCCTATACCAGGCAAAGAACCAGACCAGCGCTACCACCAGGATGATGACACTACCCGTATAAGCCACCGGCTCGCTCAATGCCAGAGCCATCGGCGAGAGAAGCAGGAAGGTAGAACATACCACCGTCATCAGCAAGGCTGGCACCAGGGTGATGATGAACGGCTTCTTGCGCTGTACCAGATATACGGTCAAAGTCCAGAGTGTGAAGACCGACAGTGTCTGGTTAGCCCATCCGAAGTATTGCCAGATAACATTGAATCCATCAGGATTTTCCATCTGCCAAACCAGAATGCCCATCGTAACGGCAAACAGAGGTACGCAGATATAGAGACGGCGACGCATCGCACGCTGTTCCAGTCCGATAGCCTCGGCTATGATGAGTCGGGCACTGCGCAGAGCCGTATCGCCACTGGTGATAGGCGCAGCCACTACTCCCAGCAGGGCAAGCACTCCACCAGCCACACCCAACCAGCTGGAGCAGACAATCTTCACCACGGTAGGAGCATCAAAGTTCTGAATGAGCGACTTTCCGCCATCCACCTGAGCGATAAACTGCTGAGCCACCTCTGGACTCACGCATTCACGCCATCCTCCATAATAGAAGAAGTACATGGAAACCGTAGCCCATATCAGCGCTACCACTCCCTCGGTAATCATCGCACCGTAGAATACTGGTCTGCCCAGCTTCTCGCTCTTCATGCAGCGAGCCATCAACGGGCTCTGGGTAGCATGGAAGCCACTGATGGCTCCACAGGCGATGGTAATGAAGAGGCATGGGAAGATAGGATTCTTCTGGACGAACGGTTCCGTACCCAGCCACGCCGGATTCTCGTTGAGATTGCAGGAAGCCAGATTGCTCCACAGCTCAGGCAAGGTTGGCCACTTGATGAACAGTCCTATCATCAGCGCACCTGCCATGAAAAGCAGCGAGAAGGCAAAGAGAGGATATATCTTTCCGATAATCTTGTCGATAGGCAGAAGCGTAGCGATGATGTAGTAGATGAAGATGAGGATAATCCAGAACATCTTACCTCCCACAAACGAGCCCGAATTGCAGATGCCATCCAGAATAATGGCAGGACTATATACAAACACGGCACCCACCATCATCAGCAGCAGTACTGAGAACACGAGCATCACCTTCCTGGTGTTGCCGCCCAGATACTTGCCCACCAGCTCCGGCAGTCCGGCACCATCATGGCGGATACTGAGCATACCGCTCATATAATCGTGCATGGCACCGGCAAAGATGCAGCCAAACACAATCCACAGATAAGCCACCGGTCCATACCAGGCACCCATGATGGCTCCAAAAATCGGTCCAGTACCGGCAATATTCAGGAACTGAATCATAAAGATTTTCCAACTAGGCAGCACCATAAAGTCAACTCCGTCGGCTTTTGCCACTGCTGGCGTAGGACGGTCGTCAGGACCGAAAACATGCGCCACAAATTTTCCATAAAGGAGGTAGCCCAATACCAGGGCTGCCAAACTAATGATGAAACTGACCATTTTCTTTTATTGTTTTTTTGAATTCTCTCTTCTTTTTGAGCCTAATCGCACTTTTTCATACGAATTGCACCGCAAAAGTAACATTTTTATTTGAAATACGAAAAATTATCCGTATCTTTGTTGCCAAATTGAAAGAATATGAAGAAATTATATACATTTTTAATGTTTTTAGGCAGTATTTTACCTGCACAGGCTCGCAATATACCTGAAAAGAAGCAGATACTGCCGGGTTCCAGCATCATATACAACAGTCTGGCACCCAAGCACGAGGTAAGAGCCGTATGGCTCACCACCATCGGCGGAATCGACTGGCCTCACACCTACTCCCAGTCGCCCTACTCGGCCAAGAAGCAGCAGCAGGAACTCTGTCAGATCCTCGACCGCCTGCAGCAGGCAAAGATCAACACCGTACTCATCCAGACCCGCATCCGTGGCACCATGATCTATCCTTCCGATTACGAACCTTGGGATGGATGCCTCTCGGGATTCCCGGGAAAGACACCGGGCTACGATGCCCTGCAGTTTGCCATCGATGAATGCCACAAGCGCGGCATGGAGCTCCACGCCTGGGTGGTTACCATCCCCGTAGGAAAATGGGAAGCGCTGGGATGCAAGAGCCTCCGGAAGAAATTCCCGGGACTCATCAGAAAGATAGGTGCCGATGGATACATGAATCCGGAAGACAGCCGCACCAGTGATTACCTTGCCGGAATCTGCCGCGAGATTACCCACCGATATAATGTGGATGGCATCCACCTCGACTATATCCGATACCCGGAAACCTGGAAAATCAAGGTGAGCCGCGACCAAGGAAGAAACTACATCACCCGCATCGTGGAGAAGATCCACAACGCTGTGAAGTCGGAAAAGCCTTGGGTCAAGATGAGCTGCTCGCCAGTGGGCAAATACGATGACCTGAGCCGTTACTGGAGTCACGGATGGAATGCCAACACCAAGGTTTGCCAGGATGCACAGGGATGGCTGCGCGACGGACTGATGGACGAGCTCTTCCCGATGATGTACTTCCGTGGCGAGAACTTCTATCCTTTCGCCATCGACTGGCAGGAGCAGAGCCACGGCAAGATTGTGGTGCCTGGACTCGGCATCTACTTTCTCGACCCGAAAGAAGGAAAATGGAAGATTGATGACGTGACACCCGAAATGTACCTCACCCGCAGCATGGGAATGGGATACTGCTTCTTCCGAAACAAGTTCCTGCTGGATAACAAGCAGGGCATCCTCGATTTCACAGAGAGATTCAACGAATATCCATCGCTCGTACCTCCGATGACCTGGGCAAGCAACCGACAGCCGCAGCAGCCACAGGCACTCAGCGTAAGAAGCGAAAAGGGAAATGTTCAGATTTCATGGAATAATCCGTCAGAATATACCGATGGCACTGCGATTCCTACTCCCTATATATATAATAATGTATATGCGAGCAGAAATTATCCCGTGGATGTTACAGATGCCAGAAACCTCATTGCGGCTCGACATCTGGGCAACGAACTGCTCTTGAAGTCGGAAGACGACGACCAGCCACTCTATTTCGCCGTTACTTCAATGGACGGATATGGCATAGAAAGTGGCGCTACCCAGGAAAACAGTCGAGATTTCAGCAAAAAGTTGACCGCCTGGGGTGCAGCCAGGATGTTGCGCTGTGATGCTAAAAACGTACATTTGCCGGAAATCGCCAAAAAGTTGGATACAAACGTCTTTCTGGTCGAAACCCTGCAAGGTACGGCTGTGAAGCACCTTGTGAGCGAACACAATCTGATAGATATCAGTAGGTTAAGCAGTGGAACCTATCGCCTTTGCAGCATCAATCAGCGGGGTGTGAAGCATACGTTGGGAACCTTCTACAAGAAAAAAATTGCAGAAAATTGAAAAAAAACTGCAGAAAAATTTGGTGGAATCAAATATTTGTAGTACCTTTGCACTCGCAATTCAGAAATGAGGCTATCAAGAAGATGCACCCTTAGCTCAGTTGGTAGAGCAACTGACTCTTAATCAGTGGGTCTAGGGTTCGAATCCCTAAGGGTGTACAACTTGAAAAAGCTAAAGAAAATGGTTCCGTAGCTCAACTGAATAGAGCACTTGACTACGGATCAAGAGGTTCAAGGTTTGAATCCTTGCGGAATCACTTTCAATGCAATCAGCCCCTACTCTGGAATCAATAAGAATGGTTCCGTAGCTCAACTGAATAGAGCACTTGACTACGGATCAAGAGGTTCAAGGTTTGAATCCTTGCGGAATCACTTCTGTTGAGTTTTACAAGCAATACAGATTGTTGCACCCTTAGCTCAGTTGGTAGAGCAACTGACTCTTAATCAGTGGGTCTAGGGTTCGAATCCCTAAGGGTGTACAATAAGAGTAATCTAGAAAATGGTTCCGTAGCTCAACTGAATAGAGCACTTGACTACGGATCAAGAGGTTCAAGGTTTGAATCCTTGCGGAATCACTTTTCCAAGATAATAAGATTATCATTCAGGTAATTAAGTGATGCACCCTTAGCTCAGTTGGTAGAGCAACTGACTCTTAATCAGTGGGTCTAGGGTTCGAATCCCTAAGGGTGTACCAAATTAAGAGAATAAGGCATAATCACAGCTTAAATTTCTAGAAGTAGAACGGATATAACTTCCTATCAATTAGGTAGTTATGTCCGTTTTTACATTTATTGGCTGATAACAGATTGATAACATCGGAATATAGACGTGTCGTCGTATTGTTTACGTGGCAATCTCTGCAATAAGCTGATACATAGTTCGTTCGGCATTCCTTTAGAAATGTTAAATCGAAGTGAGTTACTAATATGTTATCAACTGCTTGTAAAAATGTTATCAACTTATGGGCGTAATTAATTTAAGTGTTATTCACAATCGTCTCCACCGAGGTACTGCACAGAAGGCAGTTTCGGTAGAATTGAGGTTCACTTGTGGAGGTAAGCGAAAGTACTTCTCCACTGGTGTGAAAGTGTGTCCGGCTCAATGGTCGGATAGTAGTAAGCGTGTCATTCGCTGCAAGGAGTCTGACTTATATAACAAGCAGATTGATGCCATACTGGAGAGGGCAAACGATGTTGTCATCAAGATGAACTCCAAGGGCATTACTGATTTGGATCAGATTCCTGCCCTTATGCAGGGTGCTGCCAACAAATCCCTAGACTTCATCGCCTACTGCGAGAAGCGCTCCCGAGAGCGCAAGGTAAGCGACCATACCAAGAGAAGAGACAAGGTCTTCACCGACTTCTTGAAGACGTATGGCAAAATCAAGGAGTTCTCCGACATCAATATTTCCAAGGTTCGTGAGCTTGATGAGTATCTTCACGCAAAGGGATTGGAGCAGAGTACCGTATATTGCTATCACAAGTACTTGAAGCTGTTCGTGCGTGATGCCTGCATAGATGATTTGATAGACAAGAATCCGTACAACCATCTGCCTTTCAAGATTGAGAAGGGCGATAAGCAGTTTGTTGACTGCCTGCCGATAGACAAGTTCGAGAGCATCAAGCGCCTTCACTTGCAGTACGACTACCTTGCGAAGGCTCGTGACCTCTTCTTGATGCAGTGCTATACCGGTCTGGCTTACTCCGACTTGATGGTATTCGACTTCACCAAGTGCAAGCAGGCAGACGGCAAGTACTACTACCATGCCAAGCGTGTGAAGACTGATACAGACTTCACCTTCCAGCTACTGGCTGGAGCGGTCTCCGTGCTCAAGAAGTACAACTTCAAGCTGCCCTGCATCAGCAATCAGAAGTACAACGAATATCTGAAGGTAATCGGGATGATGGTCAACGTGCCAAATCTGCACTCCCACATGGGCAGGGATACAGCTGCAACCTTGTTTCTCTCGTTTGGAATGCCGCTGAACGTGGTGGCTAAGGTACTCGGGCATACCAATATCCGACAGACCCAAAGATATGCCCGAACGCTCAACAAGGACGTTTACTCAGCATTTGATAACATAGATGGCAAATTCTGATAACATCCTTGATAACATAAGCGAGAAGATAAATGATAACATAACGAGAAGATAAATGATAACAGATGAGGATCATGCAGATGCATTGGCTAATGGTATCGTACCAAATGTCATCCAACGTGATGGCTGCTGCACGGAGCAGATTCAGTTTGACTATAACGAAGCTACCATAACTGACGAACAAAAGTCAAGTACTAATCCAGAAGATTTGAAGGCATGTCTTGAAGCTGCAGTCATACCGGAAGCCTACAAGGATTTTTTAACCGATGCACAGATTGTAGAGGTCAAGGAGTACACTTCTGATGTAGCAGAGTCTGCTGTACTGAAGATGACTCCCGAGCAGATGCGTGCCAAGGCTCTTGAAGGATACTTCGTGAGGGATGCCGAACGCAATCTTGTCTATTGTCCGCAAGGAGAAATCCTGAGGCAAAAGTCTATCAAAAGAAACGGTCTGATCCGCTACTGCAACAAGCTTGCATGTAAAAAATGCAAGTGCAAGTGTACCATCCAGAAATTTAAGGAGGCAGACTTCAACAAAGACACCTTGATAAAGGCAACTGAAGCAAAACGCAAGCAACTCAAAGAAGAGAATAAAGACAAGCCAAAACCTCCAAGAATGAAGGTTGTGAAGAAGGTTGTCCGTTACGTTTTGCATCTAGACCAGAACAAGATGGACAATCGCAAATGCCTCTCCGAGCATCCTTTCGGAACCATGAAGCGAGCACTTGGGCAATACTACTTTTTACTGAAAGGCAAACTGAAAGTAACTGCTGAGATGGGCCTCTTTTGCCTATCTTATAACCTTCGTCGTGCCATATCTCTCAAAGGTGTACCTGCTTTGATTGCTTCTCTTGGATAATGACCTGTAGGGAATCATATACCATCAAAAACACGCTCTATTAGTGTTCATATCGGCCTTTTTAAGCCCTTATGACGAATTATTTAACATAAAACAAAATTTTAAGATGAAAAAATATATGCCCTTAGAGGGGCTTAGGTGGAGTCGTGATAGCGGTTCTACCCTATGTGACACACCCCAAAACGGCCGTTCTCGGACGGGCTGGGGGGCAACGAGGGCTTCCGGGCAGTTGTGATTTTCAAAGAACTTTTAAACACAGAACAGAGTATGATTAACTACAGCATCGTAATGCGCAGCGTGAACGCAAACCTCCTTGAGATCAACCA
>NZ_JBBNGE010000066.1:0-13215 GCF_040095255.1 Segatella sinensis
CTAAATTCAATGCAATTCTTGCTGTAGTACAACAGTAAGACGATTACTCATGCCCATAGGGGTGCTGAGTAGTTACCTTGAATGGTAAAATTACAAAGTTCTGCAAAGACGGAGTGATTATGCAAAACAACCCAGTATCATTTGTTGACAAAAGAGTAGCTACAGAAATGCCAGAAGTGGTACGAAAAGCAACTCAAGAGGCTATTGATAAAGAAACTCAAAAGATAGAGAAAGAGTTAGGAATTAATGGCCTTCTTGCTAAACTTTCACAAGTACTCGGTAAAGATGATTTAGAAAAGATTAAAAAGTTATGGAATGATGCCAATGCACGCCCTGTAAGAGTTGGTATTCTTGGAAAGTGCGGTGTTGGAAAATCAACAACTGTAAATAATTTATTTCAAGGTGAGCTTGAAGAGATAGAGCCAATTACTTTAAGCACAAGTCGTCTTGGAGTTGGTAATTCTGTCGCACAGTATAAGAAATACAAATTACCAAAAGGTGGCAGACTGACAATTGTTGATTTGCCAGGCTATGGTAGAGATTTAGTTGAGGACGAATCTTATCAAGAAATTTATCTAAAGGAACTGAAAAATTGCGATATAATTATCTTAATTATACAAGCAAATAGTTCTGATTTAGTAGACGATCAGGTGATGATTCAAACTCTTATTGAATGGAAAAAGGCAGGTCTAATATAAAAAAATGAAAGAATGGCAACAATAAATATTCCAGATGGATTACTTACAGCAGATGAACTTCGCGAATTACAAGGTGGAGTTAATGAGGCAGTAAAAGAAAAAACAAAAACTGGTTATATGACTATGAGTAGATTTATGAATATAATAAAATCTGCTTGTGGTTGGATATGGGATAAGATTTCTGGATTCTTTTCGGATCTTTGGGATGGACTATGTGATCTTTTCTAATTAAATATGGCAAAAGTATACATACCGTCAGGATTGCTATCCCCTAGTGACGAACGGGCATTACAAGATGCTGTCGATGAAGCTGTTCGTGAAAAAAAACGAAGTGGATGGATTTCTTTGTCTCGCTTTAAAGATATCATAAGAAGAGCTTGCTCATGGATATGGGATCTAATTGAAGGCTTTGTCACTATGTGGTATACTTTTAACTAAAAAACGGAGAGCTATGAATAAAAATATGGAGTATAAAGTACCATATAGGTACTATTTTCATAGCTCTCTTCTTGTTTTTTGACAAATTCCTTGTGGTATATTAAAGGAGTAATACATAACCTTTATGAATAAAAGTCTAAGAAGAACATCTCAACGCTCTGAAAAAGTCTCTGAACTTATTCGTTATGTTGTATTTGCTGGATTTGGTCTAATATGGATGATCCTTCAAACGGACAATCAGGACATAAGGAGTCTCTCAATAAAAGGTCCTTTGGGAATAGCTACAGTAATGTTGTGCTGTGCTGTTATTACTGAATTTTTAGACCTTATGATAGACGTGTCTTCTAATTTTATTAAGGTCATGCAAATATAAAATTTACAGAATCAACAACAATACATATTTGCGAATTACAGTGACTTTTATGGTATTTGAAAGCTGTATTGGTTATTTTTGCATATGGAACAGTCCTTATTGCAATTTCGTAAATATATTTGTAACAAAACCAAACTATGTTAAAATACATCATAGTATGTTTTGATGTAAAGCAAAATAACACATGTTGTACAAAGGCACACTAAACGTTTATTTTCCCTGCGAGTTGAAGAACTCGCAGGAGATAAAACGTATGCGGAGAATGTGGGCTGATGTCATGCAAGGTCAAAGGAACTTGACTCGCAGACTTAGGTTCCCAAACACCAACCAAATGGACATTCTTGCCTTTAGACAACAGAAAGAAGATCTTCTAAAAGCATACCAAGCAACGTGGGCTACACGTTTAGGAGTAGATTTGCCGAATAGAGAAGAATCGGGATGTTATGCGACACCAGAATTAGCTGATGAGTATCGCCATCCGAGAGAAGACAATCTGTTTGTGAAAAGTGTAAGTTTGAAAGTTTCTTCATTCTATGTAAAATACCCACCTTTGACCGAAGGCAAAGATGGCGTTTGCATAGAAGGAAAACTCATCTTTCATGTAAATGTTGACAATAGAGTTGCTACAGCGATTGTTGTATTTAATTTTGATCGTCTGAGTGTAGATGATGTAATACTTCTTAAACATACTTTTTATAAGAGGTGCCATGTCATTATATATGAAAGAGATGGAGAAAGACAATTTAGGCAAACCGCAAGCACTTTTCAAGAGTATGTAACGTCAAAGTTAAAACCTATATATCCTTACCTTGAGACAGACATTGATAACCGTGCTCGATATATGTTGTTGGATGTGATAGAGCCTATTGCAAATTATCCAGATATAAAGCTACGAAATGCCATTATATATGGTATGTTGACAAGTGATGAAGGCTGGAGACATGCAATGAATGCTGGGCGCAATTTAGGTAGGAATCATTCCAAACGTGATGCATACCAACTGTATTATAATAGAAAGAATGCGATCGTAGTAACAACCCTTGAAGCTTATTCACGATATATTCAAGAAAAAAGTAGAATTTGGAATAGTATAAACCATGCCCAGGGGCACGTAGAAATTCCGACTTTCATTGATTTTTATGATGTCGCAGGCATAGACAAGCAACTTTTTGCAAAATACTTGAAGACGGTTGAACTCGACTATCTGATTAATATCGCTTCAACGAATGAAATATCTAATAAAATAAAGAAGAGTCTGTTCAATCCTATAAAATTAAGTTACAGAGCCTACAGACTTTGGAAAATATTGAACGAATTGGATATGAATCTCTACCATATAGATAATGAAATGCATGAATCTTTTGAAATTACATGTGCCATTGATAAGGTTCGTACAGAATATAACGAAATTATAGGGTTGCTTACTAATTTCCTTCTTTTATTGGTAGCGGTACTTACTTTGTTGGCTACTTTGGTTACAATATTAAAACAATAAGAATATGGATATAACAAGAATAGACCCTCCTTGCTGGTTCGCAAACATGAATGACAATGTATTGCAGTTACTCGTCTATGGTAGCGATTTATTGGATGTACGTGTCGATATAGAATATCAAGTTGAATTGGATAGTTCTATAGTAAGTAACAACTGCAACTATCTTATTGTAAATGTTGATACAAGCAATGTAAAACCCAATACAAGTTGTACTCTGTTGTTTCAAAGAAACGGAAACATCATAAGGAAAGAGTATAAATTTCTTCCACGGAGGAATAAAAGGATCGAGTTGCTTTCAATGAAAGATGCCATATATCTTCTTATGCCTGATAGGTATGCTGTAGGAGATAGGAAGCGTGGCATAGAGAAATTTGTTATAGATAAAGATAATCCTGATTGTTGGCATGGTGGCACAATCAATGGTATGACTTCTCATATTGATGATATAGCCAATATGGGCTTTACTGCTATTTGGCATACGCCAGTATTTGAAAACAGACTGAATGTAGCGTCCAATACTCAATATTATAATTATCATGGTTATGCCATTACCGATTTCTATGCCATAGACCCACATTTCGGTAGTATCCAGGATTATTGTGAGTTTGTTGATACAGCACACAAAAAAAGCATAAAGGTGATGATGGACATGGTGTTCAACCATTGCGGAATAGACCATCCGTTTGTGAAGGATCCGCCAGTTGAGTGTTGGTTTAACAGAAAAGGATGTACGAACTATTCGCCGCTAACGGAGTACGATAGACATGCTTCGGTATATGACAGGGAACATTTTGTAAGAGGATGGTTTACTGAGAATATGCCAGACATCAATCTATCCAATAACATCGTATTGGACTATATGACTCAAATGAGCATCTGGTGGATTGAAACAACTGACATTGACGCATTCCGTATAGATACGTATCCCTATGCTGGTACAGAATATATGCAAAAGTGGCAAAGGCGGTTGTATGCAGAATATCCACAATTCCCAATTTTGGCAGAGGCTTGGGTTGGAGAAACAGAATATGTGGCAAAGATGCAAAGCAATAATCTTGCGGAGATTCCAGAATCGACAATGTCTTTTATGGACTTTGCTTTTCAGCGTCGCTTGTCAGATACACCTTTAGGAAATAAGGGAAGAGAAGTCTATACCCATTTTGCTCTTGACTTTGCATATAAGAATCCTCAAAACCTACTTGCTTTTATTGATAACCATGATGTCGTTCGTTGGTTGTTTAAGCATCCGTCTGTGGATGGACTAAAACAAGCGATTGGACTTTTGCTTACAATACCTCGCATACCACAAATATATTACGGCACAGAAATTCTGATGGCTGGAGATGGAAAAGGAGATACTGATGGCAATATGCGTCAAGACTATCCCTGGAATATATCTTTAACAGCCGAGCAACAAGACTTTAAAGCTTATGTATGTAAACTGCTTAAATGGAGAAAAGGCTGTAAGGCTATAACGGATGGCGAAATGATGCATTTTGTTCCTCTTGACGGGAATGTATATGTGTATTTCCGCTACCTTAGGGACAATAATGGAAATGTTGATGATTCAAATGTCGTAATGATAGTTGTGAATTTCTCAGAAGTAAATATAGAAGTTGATTTGTGTCGCTTTAAGGAAATGCTTTCTGTGTGTGAATTATGGCATGATGTTATTGACAATAAGGTGAGGTTATTGAACTCTATGAATTCAATAAATATTAAGGCTAATGGTATAATAATTTTAGAAAGTAACAAGAATGATTAATTATTTTGTGAGTTGTGAAAAATGTTGTTGCGGTTGTTCGCACAACCAGAATCTTTATATAGTTTTAGCTGGTACACTTTGTATTTGCGTGTTGCTAATACTGGTATATTTCTTATTATCCCAATGTATCCAATGCAAACATGAAAAACGTTTGCTAGATTCTTGCACAAAAAAATAAAGGTGATAGATATATCGCATATTTAAAATCTATACCCATAAAAAGGAATGAGTTATGGACGGATTATTTGATTTCATTTACGACCACCTGCCAGACAGCTGGTTTGATAATTTTCATCAAACATGGGGAGATGCCCTCTCTGACGAAATGGTGATGCAGTCGGTGCAAGAAGCGAGCGACTTCTTCAACATGGATGCTCCAATGGATGTTCATGAAGATTGGACTACAGGCGTAATGACTGGTATGACCTTTACAGAAGACGATGACATCCTTGTGTTCAATCGTCAGCAAATGCTTGATATGGGCATTACCGATAAGGAAGGCTTTGACTTGGTGATGACGCATGAAGGGGCGCATCGTGCCTTGCAAGGAATGAATACAGGGTTTGACTCTCATCAAGAAGAACTCTGCTGCGACTACATGGCTGGTGTGCGTGCAGGACTGAATGGTATGGACGAAGGCAAAATGGAAGCCTCGTTGAGTGGAACAGCCGAAAGTGAGTCACACCCCGATGGCGTTGCACGTGTGGCTGCTATTGAAGCTGGAGTGTCTTTTGCCCATGACTATATGAAAGCACATAATGGCGTGCCGCCAACATTCAGTGATTGCCTTGACCACTTTAATCAGACTGATGTATATGCTTCGACTATTACACCGCATGAGGCTGGACACGTTAACTTGCGTCCTGATGTGGCTTTTTCTGACGCTGACAATATGACTACCGGACATGAACTCAAAGGTTATACCCAACATGATGTGGAGTGGTATGAGCATCAAGCTCGCATCAGCTCTGGTACAGAACAAGCACATTGGCTGAAAGAGGCTGAATGGGCTAAGAACCATTTGCATGGTTTTGCTGCAGAGGGCGTAGCCGAAAGTGCAGATGCTGCGAGTCAAGGACTTCATGAATTTCATCATGATGGTGAATATGGCAACGCCACTGGTGACTATTGGGACGATTCACACTCTAATAGAGACGAATTGCATGGCTTTGTAAATGATAAGTCGTATCATCTTGATAGAGCTGAGTCTGCCCAACACAACGCAGAATGGCATGAGAAGCGTGCGGAAGCTGCTATCGCAAGGGGCGACTTGAGTGCGGCAAAGGAACATACGAGCAAAGCGGAGTCTTTTCGTAAATGGGAGAAAGACCATATCCAATCGGCTCAACGAAGTACAAAATAAAATCAGACAATGGGATTACTTTCAGATATATTCGGCTTTATAGATGACCTTGCAAGCGGAAGTTCTTACTACAAAGAGAATAGCATTGAGTGGTGTGACAAAGCATGGCGACGTATGCGCAACGCTGAACGTGGCGAAGCACGCCTTTATCAAATAGGCGATAAGGTTTATCGCCAGTTGTATGTTATGCTTGAAGGTGGCATGGAAGGCTACTTCACCGACACGAACGACCGAGGGTGTAATCCCGAAAATCTGCATCTCAAACGTGAAGCCCGAAAGGAGTTAGAACGTGTTGGACATATCGTAATCAAAAAATACCGATAGTTATTATGATGAACGGAATGGATTTCAAGAACTTAATGTTCTATATAGGTGAATACACCAAGAAAGTTGGACGAGTGGCTGCACGGCCTGTGCTGCTGACCTATTTTGTGATGATGGACAGCAAAACTCCTAAAAGTGATAAGTTGGCCTTAGCCACAGCCATTGCATATGTGGTACTACCCATAGACTTGATTTCGGCTAAACGTTTCCCGATTATCGGGTGGTTGGACGAAGTGATGTCGTTGAGCGTAGCTTATAGCAAGGTGCAGAGCCATGTAACCAGAGAAATGGAGCGTAAGGCTGATGAACTTTTGGATAAATGGTTGCCCGAATATACGAATTATGAAATGGTGGAATAACATGAGAAAATATTCTTTACATTGTTAGCAATGTTAATGGCAACATTTGCATGTGTCCGTGCAAATACTCCCGTTGATAAAACCTCTTCATCCCTTATACAATCGCTTAATCTGCCCACAACGGCACGAGTTGCTGCAGAGTCATACAATCTTATTGTATTTGCAAACGTAGACAGCACATACAATGAAATGGATGTCGTGACATTATGGACATACAAGCCGAAAGACAAAACGCTAATGAAACTATTGACAACAAATCCTGGTAGCGATTATGAATGTCTTGGCTATGAAGATAAAGCGCAAAGGGTTTCATTCACATCCATTCCAACGATAAGTAACGTGTACATCAATGCGGAAGAGGATAAAATCTTGGTTGAGGGTTGTGACGACAGGAACTGCTATTCGTATATAATAACTCTCACCGACGGATTACCAACAATACAGTTGCCATGCAATGCAGGAGTCCTTGGGATGTCTTCAGAAGAAGAACTGCCAATTGCGCAGTCATACACTTATTACAAAGGCGGAGGAAGATACAACATCATATCAGTCTTTGACTGGAATGGAAAATGTTTGAAACATTTCAGTTTGAAAAGCATGGAAAGTCAATAAATAGGCATAAAACAAAAACAGATGGATAAAGATGCATATAATGATATATAGTCTCTTTGCCACGTAATATAAGATACTTTGTAAAGTGATCTATATATACTTATGCACACTGAATGAAAACAAGAATCATCACATATATTCTTCTATTGCTCTCTTTGTCTGTCCCCGCACAGACAAAGAGAGCTTTGGTCATAGGGTTAGGAGAACAGCAAGATAAGGCATGGAACAAAATTAATGGTGACAAGGATGTTCCGCTTGTTCAGACAATGCTGAAAAATGCAGGTTTCAAGTCGGTTACGACATTAGTAAATCGACAGGCGACCAAGGTTGGGATTGTCGGGGCATTCAAGAGAATGACGGCGTCATGCAAATATGGCGATGTGGTATATATCCATTATTCTGGACATGGACAGCAGATGACGGATGTGCATAATGACGAGAGAGACGGACTGGATGAATGTTGGATTCCGTATGATGCTTGTCGGAAAGCAAGCGCAACATATCATGGTGAGAAACATCTGACGGATGATGAACTGAATGTTTACCTCAATGTAATCCGCAATAAAATAGGTGCAAGAGGCAAACTGCTTGTGGTGATAGATGCTTGCCATAGTGGTGATGGTACTCGTGGCGATGATGACGAAGTGGTGAGAGGCGTGGAAGACACATTGGTGGTTGACAGCCAAAATGCTCGTGGCTTATATGAGACTTTCGAAATGCTTAAATCCCTCTTTATGGGTGACTATGACAAGGAAAAAATCATTAACGATAAAGCTAAGCCTTTGGCGGAACGATGGATTACCATCAGTGCATGCAGAAGCGACCAAGTGAATTTTGAGATGAAAAAGCCTGCTGTCGGCAAATTGACATACGCCTTGTGGACTGAGCAGAAGAAGAGTGAGAAGGTAAGCAATGAAGAGTTTATGAAGCGAATCAGAAGGTTTGTGTACCGCAATGCCAGTAGCAGACCACAACAGCCAGAAATGACTGGTGAAGACATCGGAAAATATAATATAACTGATATTTTGAACAAATAGAATGGCAAAGACAATACAAATGCGTACACCGCAACAAGAGAAAGAAGCTCGGCTTGTTGCTGGAATGTACGATAAGAATAGAAAAATACAGTCGGAACTGTATGCTTATTGCTCGAAGTACTTTTGGGCAAACTACCGTGGCGTGTTCTTCGCTGATGAGGAATCTGCCACGGAAATTTTCCAAAACACATTCATTGCGATGTGGGAGAATATCGAGCGCAGGAAGATTTATGTGAGCGACGGCAGAGTGATGGGCAAGAACAACGAACCATTGAGTGGCAGCATCCTCACCTATTTTATGGGGATTGCTCGCATCAAGTATCTGGAATGGGTAAGAGAACATCCTGCCTATGCAGACCCAGAAACAGAAATGGGACGAAAGATAAAGGAAGAAGGATTTGATGCCCAGCAATACATCAATATGCTGTATGATTCGGAGGACAACAAGATGCTTGACATCATTGCTGATGTCATATCACATATGTCGGAGCGGTGCTGTGAGATATTAAGCAAGTTCTACTATGAGGAAAAGGACTTGGACACAATCCTGTTGGAAATACCGACAATAGATTCAAAGAACGCTCTCAAAACCAAGAAGCATAAATGTATGGAATCATTGCGCATTTCGGCAAAAAACATTTATTGCAATTATTTGAACTCATAAAATGGCAGATGGATATGGACAATAATTTTCAAGATAGAATAGATGAATACCTGCTTCATGAAGACACCATGTCGGAGGAAGCCAAGGCTCAATTTCAGAAAGAGATAGAAGAGAATACTGAGAAAAAGAAGCAGTATGAGTTTACGAAGAACGTAAAGGAGGCTTTGAAAAGTCGTGGTGATAAACTGAAAGCCATGACTGAGTTCCAGAAGGAAAATGAGACACAGGATGAAAAGCGAATGACTGCTTGCTCTTGTCCTGAGTATAGGCAAACTGAAGATATAAAAATAGTAGGACATAAGTCTAACTTCAGAAAGAAACTGGTATGGTTCTCTGGTATTGCTGCCGTATTGGTTATAGGCTTCTTTGCCATCAATCCGCTGTTTATGGAAAAAAACTCCCCTACGGACAATGTGCGTGGCGATGAAAACGATGTGTTTGATATGACGGCGCCAACAGACAGTATTAGTAATGACTCTATATCAACAGATACCGTTACGTTACTACATGAATGAATCTGAAGGTAGAATGAAGAACTATAAACGTTATATAACAATTGTATTTATTTGGCTTTTATCCACCTGTAGTATATGGGCGCAGACAAATCCGTATAGATTTGGAAGCCCTAATTATTGGATGGCTCAAGGTTCTTTGGATATTAACGCAGGTAAATTTAATCTTGCATACGAACATTTACAAAAAGCCCAAGAGGGGTATCGTAATCTTGGAGATGTGGAGTTTCAAATACAAGCAACAGAAGCTATGGGAGCTTTGAAGGCAGGATTGGGTGAATGGGAAAAAGCCAACGAACATTATAAAGATGCTTTGCAAATAGCAACAGAAGCCAACGAGGATTTCGCTCAATCCAAAGTTATGGTTGACTTACTTGCATTATATAGAACTGTAGGCGACATTATTGGTTATAATCAGTATCTGAAAGCGTTGGACTCTCTGTATCATGTGTCCAATTCTGCCAAGCTGAAGACGGTGTATCATCTATATTGGTCAAATGAATATTTGGCACGTAAAGAGTTTGCCATGGTCGAGACGCAATTGCTGCAATGTTGGGATGTGATGCAGGATTTGCCTTTCTCTGATCGAGAACAGGCAAAACTCAATTACTATAGTAGTATGATGAACCTGAAACAGCAGCAAAGGCAATACAAAGATGCTATCAGAGCAGCAAAGCACTATATTGAGCAAACTAAAATTTTGAATGGCAGGAATAGTGACCAGCAGTACCAGGCATACAGTAACCTGTGTACACTCTATGCTCTGGACAATGACAGTACGAGAGCCTTTGCGTGTCTGGACAGTTTGGAACGTGGTGTTGGTCATTCCTATCAAGACAAGGAAGTGATAGCTAACTTTTATAATGTAAAAGGATGTTGTTATGCCGACTTTAAGAAATACGACAAGGCAATAGCGTGTTTTGATAAAGCATACAAAACTCTCTATCATAAGAGAACGGAAGATTCGCCTTCCAAATTCGCAAGCTTGCTGAACAAGTCTGAAGCCTATTTCATGCTTAAGCGTTATGATGATGCTTATGCGACTTTTAGTGAATATGTAGAGACGAGCAGGAATAAATATGGAGAGACTTCTGGTACTTATAGTCAGGCGCTCTTCACATTGGCCAATATAGAAGGTGCTCGCGGAAATATAAACGAGGCAGATAGTCTGTTTCGTATGTCCATGAATTGCTTGCTTGTTAATATGAAACAACTCTGGCGATACTCGACTCCTTCGCAAAGAGAACAGTTTTGGATGGAAACGCTGAATAACCTTAGTGGGATGGCTGCTTTTGCCGTAAAATGCGGAAACTTCGATAGTGAATTAACTGAAACCTGTTATAATGCCTTGTTGTTCTCGAAGTCGTTATTGCTTGAAACCGAGAAGTCGGTTGTCGATATCATCCGAAAGGAAGGAACTGATGATGACATTGCCAACTATCGCAATCTCTTGGCTGTAAACAATAGACTTCTGGTATTGAGAAACAACTATGAATATAATAAGCTTGAAATAGACAGTTTGACGATACAACAAAGAGAGTTGGAACAACAGTTAAGTCACAAGTGCCAAAGTTACAATGAATATGAGACATACCTTGATATAAACTATGAAAAGGTTAGAAATAGTCTGGCTGATCATGAAGTAGTGGTAGATTTCTCTGATTATCAAACGGAAGATTCTGTACGTCAGTATGCAGCATATATTTATGATAAAGATAAAAGCCATCCTCTTTTGGTGAAGTGTTTTGACCAACAGCAGCTGGATTCTCTGCTGGATGGTATGCAAAACTATACTCTCTATAATTATGAGCAGTTACAGAATAGGGCTTCAAAATTAATCTGGAAACCAATCGAAGCAAGCATTGCTAAAGGAAGTACTGTGTATTATATTCCATCAGGCGTCATGCACGGCATCGCATTGGAGGCTCTTCCTCTTTCTGATGGAACGACATTAGGGCAGCATTATGATTTTGTAAGACTGACTTCTGCAAGGGAAATCGTGAATGCTCATCATTCTAGCAAAATCAATAGAACTGCTACGCTTTATGGAGGACTGCAATACAGTTTGGATCCTCAAAAGATGGAAGAGGAGAGTAAGGCGTATGAAAAATCTGATTTGGCAGGACTGGTGCGTTCTGAATATGGTGTATCTGGATTTAAGGACTTGCGCAATACGAAAGATGAAGTCAAGAAGATTGAAAAAACTCTGGTGGATAACGGGTTTAGTGTTAAAGCTTACTTAGGTTCAAAGGGAAATGCTGAGTCCTTTGTGGCTTTAGATGGCAAGTCTCCATCTATTGTGCATATAGCAACACATGGTTTCTATTATACTCCGGATGAGGCGAAAGACAAGGATTTCCTTCGTGGTTATACTGATGCGATGTCTTTATCTGGATTGGTGTTTGCTGGAGGCAATGCTGCTTGGTTAGGCAAGAAGAATGTAGATGGTGTGCTTGGTGGTGTGCTGACTGCTAAAGACATTGCAAATCTTGATTTCAAAGGAACTGACTTGTTGGTTCTTTCTGCATGTAAGACAGGACAAGGTAAAGTGACTGCTGAAGGGGTGTTTGGTTTGCAGCGTGCCTTCAAAAAAGCAGGTGTTGGCACCATCATCATGTCGCTGTGGAATGTAGATGATAAAGTGACTTCTGAGTTTATGGTTGCTTTCTATGGGCGGCTTACTGATAAGGCTAATAACTGGAACAAGCGCAAGGCATTTGAACAGACCAAGGAAATCATTCGCAAGGAGCATCCTGATCCATATTATTGGGCTGCATTTGTGATGTTGGACTGATAGTGATCAAATGCAAAGAACAAGTGTATTTAAATATTTTCTGATAGCAAAGGGTTACTTCTATACTCTATATCTCATAAACAGACAAATAACAAACTTAGAAGTTGTGCCCGACACGGATTAAGGTATTGAGATATGAAAAGAATAGCAATTATTCTGGTTATGGCTTTTGTCTTTGTGGCAGGTGTTAACGCGCAGCTGTATATCAATGTAAAACGTGCATGCCCACAGTGCATGGGTTACGGAGCTGCCAACAATGGGACATATTTATAGTGCTGCGGAAATTAGGAAGGAATAACCACATAAAAAGAATAAAATATATTGATATGGAAAAAATAGATATGATGCAGAAAGACAAGATACGAGGCTCACTTATAGGAGGAGCCGTTGGCGATGCGCTCGGTTATCCTATAGAGTTTATCAACTCGTATGAGGGTATAAAGAAGAGGTATGGAGATAATGGCATCACAAGACTGGACACTACCCAGTGGTGGTTGCCTGATGAAGAAAATAGCGGCAAGGCATGGATTTCTGACGACACTCAGATGACGCTGTTCACAGCTTGTGGCTTGCTGAATGCAAAAGCGCAGGGCGCAGCTCCCAAGTATGCTATTTGCGAGGCATATTTTGAATGGTATTACACACAAATAGGTAAGAGATCTGGTCGTCATAAGGAATGCTGGATTGGTGATGTGCCTGAACTCAACAATCGTCGTGCTCCAGGCCAAACATGTATTACTGCCTTGCAGGATATTCTTAGAGGTAAAGACCCATACAACAA
>NZ_JBBNGE010000067.1:0-13164 GCF_040095255.1 Segatella sinensis
AAATTCAATGCAATTCTTGCTGTAGTACAACAGTAAGACGATTACTCATGCCCATAGGGGTGCTGAGTAGTTACGTCCCACTTCACACCCAGGCAAGGGCGAACCTTTGCTCCATCGGTGCTGCCGAAGTTATTGGTAATCTCTACCTCACCACCCAGGCTCAGGTTCTCGCAGCCGAAGTGCTGACCTACGTTGTACCAGAGCTGTGGCTCGGTGATGAATACTGTGTGGCGGGTCTTAGCCTTGCCGTCGTCATCTACGGTTCCGTGGGTTTCCCACCAGAAATCAGCGAAGCCGTCAAACTTCAGTCCCTTTACGCCGAAAAGGTCGTTGCAGGTCCATACGGCTGTCAACTGCATCGGAACATTCTGGTCGGTCTTGCGGATGGTCTTATAGAGAACGTCCAGATTCAGGGTGTTCTTGTAGGTAGCATCGTGAATCAGATACTCCACACCGAAGAGCCAGGCATTGTTGATAGGGTAGTTCTTGGTGATACCGCCATTGTACTCTACGTGCAGGCTCCAGTTTTTCATGCTGCTGTTCTGCCAGAAGTTCAAGGCACGTGAAATCTCGGTATAGGTGCCGCCCTGTGCTACGTTTGGACTGTTAGGGTCCATCTTGTCGTAGTTGAAGTCGTGGTCAACGAAGAAGTAGGTGCTTCCCCATTTGTCCTGCTTGAACATCTCCAAGGTCAGGGTTACATACTTACGGTCGTTACCGAAATCATAAAGAATCTGTGCATTGGTCTGTGCAAGAGTCTTGCTTGCTGGAAGCAATGCCAATGCCATCAGCAGGAGGCTTTTTAATTTTTTCATAACAATGTTTTCTTGTTTTTGATGATGAAGTTTAAAATATGATTTTAAACTAAAAAATAAAATATGAGACGGAATTAAAAAAGACTGCGAACATAATACCCGCAGTCTTTTTTGTATATATATATCAAATTGAATTTTCCTTTGCTTAGATATCAAGCCAATCTTTTTCCTTTGCTTAGTAAGCGAAGAGAGGATAATCCTTCATGGTCTCGTTTACCTTTTCGCGAACGCGGGCGATGACCTTCTCATCCTCTGGTGAATTCAATACTTCCTCGATGAGCTCTGCGATGAGATGCATCATATCCTCCTTGGCGCCACGGGTTGTCATGGCAGCTGTGCCTAGGCGGATACCTGAAGTTTGGAAGGCAGAACGTGAATCGAATGGAACCATATTCTTGTTGACGGTGATATCTGCTGCAACAAGCGCATTCTCTGCAACTTTACCTGTGAGGTCTGGATATTTGCTTCGGAGGTCAACGAGCATGGAGTGGTTGTCTGTACCACCACTTACGATGCCGAAGCCACGACCCATCAGATCGTCAGCGAGAACGACAGCATTTTTCTTCACCTGCATGGCATAATCCTTCCAGGATGGCTGCAGGTTCTCATTGAAGGCAACAGCCTTGGCAGCGATGACGTGCTCCAGCGGACCGCCCTGCTGACCAGGGAATACGGCAGAATTCAAGAGCATGCTCATCTTCTTTACCTCACCCTTCTTGGTAGTCAATCCCCATGGGTTGTCAAAATCCTTGCCCATCAGAATGATACCGCCACGAGGACCACGGAGAGTCTTGTGGGTAGTAGAAGTAACGATGTGGGCATACTTCAATGGGTTGTCGAGCAGACCGGCTGCAATCAGACCTGCAGGGTGAGCCATATCAATCATGAGGAGGGCACCCACCTCATCTGCAATCTTGCGCATGCGGGCATAATCCCACTCACGGCTGTAGGCACTACCACCACCGATAATCAGCTTAGGCTTGTACTCCAGAGCCAGCTTCTCCATCTCGTCGTAATCCACACGACCCGTCTCCTTGTTCAGGTTGTAGCCGATAGGATTGTAGAGAATACCAGAAGTATTGACGTGGCTGCCATGAGAAAGATGACCGCCGTGATCGAGGTTCAATCCCATAAAAGTATCACCCGGTTTCAGTACGGCGAGCAATACAGCAGCGTTAGCCTGAGCACCAGAGTGAGGCTGCACGTTGGCATACTCAGCACCAAAGACTTTCTTCACGCGTTCGATGGCAAGGTTCTCTACGATATCCACCACCTGGCATCCACCATAGTAGCGCTTGCCAGGCAGACCCTCTGCATACTTGTTGGTAAGGTAAGAACCCATAGCGTTCATCACCTCGTCACTTACGAAATTCTCAGAAGCAATCAGCTCCATACCTTTCAGCTGACGCTGATGTTCTCTTTCGATTAAGTCGAAAATCTCTTGATCTTTAACCATTCTTATTTATTTTATGTGATTGATGCTACTTACAAAGCTCCACTTTGTCCAGTTGCTGCTCCTTATCGCAGTAATGGCAGCGTACGATACCGAGAGCCTTATCTACGGTGTGGAAGAGGGTCTGCATAGGCTCGTTGTTGGTGATGCACTTAGGGTTGTTGCACTTTACGATGCCCCTGAGCGTATCTGGAGTCTCTACGGTCTTCTTCTCCACGATTTCGTAGTCCTTGATGATACTCAGTCCGATGTTAGGAGCCACCACAGAGAGGCGGTTGATTTCCTCATCGGTAAAGTACTTGTTGGCAACCTTGATGATGCCCTTCTTGCCGATCTTCTTGGAAGGCAAGTTGTAGCCGATGGTAACAGGAGTGTCCATCTTCTCCAACTGGAGCAGATTCACTACCTGATAGGTTTTCTCGGCTGGTATATGGTCGATTACGGTACCGTTCTCGATAGCCGCAACTACTAATTGGCTTTTATTGTTTCCCATCTCTTTTTTTTTAAAAAATGTTGAGTGTTGAATGTTGAATGTTGAGTGAGGCTTGCGCCCTTGAGGCCCATGTTAAGTGTCCGTTAGGCAATTTAACATTCAACACTCAACATTCAACATTATTCAATTATGCTTTTGTCATTCTTCACATCCTCCAGTGTGATACCGAGGCAGTGGCAGAAGATAGCCTCACGGGCATAGAGACCATTCTGAGCCTGCTGGATGTAGTATGCATGTGGATCATCATCTACATCGTATGCAATCTCGTTGACACGTGGCAGTGGGTGCATGATTTTCATGTTCTCCTTTGCCTTGCAGAGCATGTCGCGCTTCAGGATATACACGTTCTTCACACGCTCGTACTCCATCAGGTCGCTGAAACGCTCCTTCTGTACACGGGTCATGTAGAGAATATCGGCGCCGGCAATCACATCCTCGTTGAAATCCTCGTGCTCCACGTACTTGATGTTGTGCTCCTTGCAGTAGAGTTTGTACTCCTCTGGCATGGCAAGCTCCTTAGGTGCGATGAAGTGGAAGGTAGGGTTGAAGTGGCGCATAGCGGTGATAAGTGAGTGAACGGTGCGGCCATACTTGAGGTCACCCACAAGATAGATGTTCAAGTTCTCCAGGGTTCCCTGGGTCTTGAAGATAGAGTAGAGGTCGAGCAAGCACTGGGATGGATGCATGTGGGCACCATCGCCGGCATTGACGATAGGCACTGGAGCTACCTCGCTGGCATACTGGGCTGCACCCTCGATGAAGTGGCGCATGGTGATGACGTCGGCGTAGTTGCTCACCATCAGAATTGTGTCCTTCAGCGTTTCGCCCTTGGTAGTGCTGGATGTCTTGGCATCAGAGAAGCCGATGACACGTGCGCCAAGGCGGTTGGCAGCAGTCTGGAAACTGAGTTGGGTACGAGTAGATGGTTCGAAGAAAAGGGTCGCTACGACCTTTCCCTTTAACAACTCCCTGTTGGGATGTTTTTCAAACTCTTGCGCCATTTCGAGGAGGTACATGATTTTCTCCTTCGAGAGGTCGGCAATCGTCACAAAATTATGTTTTTCCATACGAATTTTGATTGAATGTTCTGAAATCGCCCCCAAAGTTACATATAATTTCTGATTTATGTGCGAGATTTCGAAACTTTTTAGTAATTTTGCACAAAATAAATGAAGAAATAGAGATGAGAAAACATTTTATCTATACGTTATGGGGCATTTTTGCCACCTTTGTCGTGTCGGCTATGCTGGCCTTCTTTGCCATCTGGAACGGATGGATCGGTTACATGCCGGACATCGAGGACCTGCAGAATCCTATCAGCAGATTCGCCACTCAGGTGTATTCGTCTGATGGAAAGGTGCTGGGTACATGGAACCTGAACAAGGAGAACCGTATCGTGATACCTTATAAGAAGATGTCACCTTATTTAATAAAGGCACTGGTTGCCACGGAGGATGAACGATTCTATGAGCATTCGGGCATCGACTTCCGTGCGCTCGGTCGTGCCATCGTGAAGCGTGGACTCTTGGGACAGACCAATGCCGGAGGTGGATCTACCATCACCCAGCAGCTTGCCAAGCAGCTCTATTCCGAAAAGGCATCGAGCACCCTGGAGCGACTGCTGCAGAAACCGATAGAGTGGGTCATCGCCATCAAGCTGGAGCGATACTATACCAAGCAGGAAATCCTGGCACTCTATCTCAACTACTTCGACTTCCTGCACAATGCCGTGGGTATCAAGACGGCGGCGAATACCTATTTTAATAAGGAACCGAAGGATCTTACCCTCACCGAGGCGGCTACGCTCATCGGTCTCTGCAAGAACCCTTCGCTCTTCAACCCTGTGCGCTATCCGGAGCGTGCCCGCGACAGAAGAAACGTGGTGCTCTCGCAGATGGTGAAGGCGGGCTATCTGGATCATGCTGAATACAGCCAGTATTCGGCAGAACCGCTTACGCTCAACTTCCACCGTACCGACCATAAGGATGGTTCGGCTACCTACCTGCGCGAATATCTGCGCAAGTATCTGATGGCTACCCGTCCGGAAAAAAAGGATTATGCATCGTGGAACTATGCTCAGTTTGTTACCGATTCCATCCTCTGGAATACTGATCCTCTGTATGGATGGTGCAACAAGAACTTCAAGAAGGATGGTTCTCCATATAATGTATATAGCGATGGATTGAAGGTGTTCACCACTGTGGACAGCCGCATGCAGCGATATGCAGAAGAGGCTGTATATCAGCACGTGGCACGCTATCTGCAGCCAGCCTTCAGCAAGGAAATTTCAAGCAAGCCAAGTTCGCCATACAGCGACAAGCTCACCCCTAAGCAGATCAAGGCTATCCTGAACCGCAGCGTTACCCAGTGTGAGCGCTACCGACAGATGAAGGAGGCGGGATGCTCGGCAGAAGAGATTCACGATACCTTCCGCAAGAAGATTCCGATGACCGTGTTTACTTATCATGGCGACATCGATACGCTGATGAGTCCGCTCGATTCCATCCGCTATTACAAGACCTTCCTGCGCAGCGGATTCATGAGCATGGATCCTAAGACGGGTGCCGTGAAGGCATACGTGGGTGGATTGGACTATACCCACTTCATGTATGATATGGTAAGTCTGGGAAGAAGACAGGTGGGTTCTACCATCAAACCGTTCCTCTACAGTCTGGCGATGGAGAACGGATTCTCGCCTTGCGATCTGGCACCTAACCGCCAGCAGACCTATATGGTGGCTGGCAGACCATGGACGCCGCGCAATGCCAACCATTCGAGATACGGACAGATGGTTCCGCTGAGCTGGGGATTGGCACAGAGTAACAACTGGATCAGTGCCTATCTGATGAGTAAGCTGAACCCATCGCAGTTTGTCCAGCTGCTGCATGACTATGGTATCAACAACCCTGATATTCACGCATCTCTGAGCTTGTGTCTCGGACCGTGCGAGGTGAGCGTGAGCGAGATGGTGAGCGCCTATACAGCCTTTGCCAACCATGGTATCCGTACGGCTCCGATGTTCGTGAGCCGCATCGAGGATAACGAGGGTAACACCATCGCCACCTTCCAGCCACGAATGAATGAGGTGATCAGTGCCGACAATGCCATGAAGATGCTCACCATGATGATGGGCGTAGTGGATAATGGTACGGCAGGAAGACTGCGCTACCGTTATAAGCTGGAGGGACAGATTGGTGCCAAGACGGGTACCACCAATAATAACAGCGATGGATGGTTCATCGCCTTTACTCCGCAGCTGGTAAGTGGCTGCTGGGTAGGCGGTGAGGATCGCGATATCCACTTCGATTCCATGAGTATGGGTCAGGGTGCCACTATGGCGCTGCCTATCTGGGCTATCTTCATGAAGAAGGTGTATGCCGATGTCTCGCTGGGCTACAGTCCGGAGGTGAAGTTTGATATCCCTGCCGATTACAACCCATGCTACCATGTGGGCAGCGGCGGCGAACAAGACTCCTTTGAGCAGGTGAATGCCATCGACGAAGTATTTGAATAATTCCTCGGGAAGTGCTCCTGATGCCGTCATCAAAAGACTATCCGCCATTTTTGCACTCATTTCTTTTAAATAGTGCAAAAATGGCGGATGTTTTTTGCTTATCTCCATTATTTTTTGTATTTTTGCAAAGTTTTAGGGCTCTTGTGCCACAAATGCGTGATGACGAGGAGATTCCCAAACGCTTGATAAAGAGAAAATAATAAAAAAACATTATAATGAACGTTTCATACAAATGGCTTAAAGAATACGTCGATTTCGACCTGACACCACAGGAGACTGCCGATGCGCTGACCTCTTGCGGACTCGAAGTGGACGCTTTGGAGGAAGTACAGTCTATCAAGGGTGGACTGAAAGGTCTTTACGTAGGTAAAGTGTTGACATGCGAGGCGCATCCTAACAGCGATCACCTCCACGTAACAACCGTTGACTTGGGCAAGGGTGAGCCACAGCAGATTGTCTGCGGTGCGCCTAACGTAGCTGCCGGTCAGAAGGTAATCGTTGCCGACCTGGGCTGCGTGCTCTACGACGGCGACCAGAGTTTTACCATCAAGAAGAGCAAGCTCCGCGGTGTAGAGAGCTTGGGTATGATCTGTGCTGAGGATGAAATTGGCGTGGGTACATCTCACGACGGTATCATCGTGCTCCCTGAGGATGCACCTGTAGGTCAGCCTGCTGCCGAGTACTATCACCTGGAGAGCGACTGGCTCATCGAGATTGATATCACAGCCAACCGTGCCGATGCACTCGGCCACTGGGGTGTGGCCCGCGACCTCTATGCCTGGTTGAAGCAGAATGGCTATGAGACCAGCCTGCATCGCCCATCTTGCGATGAATTCGTGGTAGATAACGAGGATCTTCCTATCGATGTAGAGATTGAGAACACCGAGGCTTGCAAGCGCTATGCCTGCGTAAGCATCACTGACTGCGAGGTGAAGGAGAGCCCAAAGTGGTTGCAGGACAAACTGAACATCATCGGCTTGCGTCCAATCAACAATATCGTGGATATCACCAACTACATCATGATGGCATACGGTCAGCCATTGCACTGCTTCGATGCCGACATGGTTACCGGTCATAAGATTGTAGTACGCACCCAGCCAGAGGGCACCAAGTTCGTGACCCTGGATGGCGAGGAGCACACCCTGGGCGAGCACGACCTGAGCATCTGCAATGCCGAGGAGCCAATGTGTATCGCAGGTATCTTCGGCGGTAAGGGTTCCGGTACTTACGAGACCACCAAGAGCGTGGTTCTGGAGAGTGCTTACTTCCACCCAACATGGATCCGCAAGAGCGCTCGCCGTCACGGCTTGAGCACAGATGCCAGCTACCGTTTTGAGCGTGGCGTAGATCCTAACGGACAGATTTATGCATTGAAGCAGGCAGCTATCCTCTGCAAGCAGTTGGCTGGCTGCAAGATTTCCATGCAGATCAAGGATGTATATCCAGAGCCAATGCAGGATTTCCCAGTTCGCCTGAACTATGAGTATGCTCACCGTCTCATCGGTAAGGAGATTGGTGCTGAGACCATCAAGAATATCGCTACATCTCTGGAGATGAAGATCGTGAAGGAGGATGCTGAGGGCATCGACCTTCTGGTTCCTGCTTATCGCGTGGATGTTCAGCGTCCTTGCGACGTGGTAGAGGATATCCTCCGTATCTATGGATATAATAATGTGGAGATTCCAACCCAGTTGAAGAGTTCTTTGACTGTTCAGGGTGATGAGGACAAGGCTTATCACAGCCAGAACCTCGTGGCTGAGCAGTTGGTAGGCGAGGGCTTCATGGAGATTCTCAACAACTCTCTGAGCAAGACCAGCTACTATACAGATCTGGAGCTGAACAAGTATCCTTTGGAGAACGTAGTGAAGGTGATGAACCCATTGAGTGCAGATCTCGGCGTGATGCGCCAGACTATGCTCTTCGGCGGTTTGGAGAGCGTAGCCCGTAACATCAACCACAAGAGCCAGAACCTGAAGTTCTTCGAGGTGGGTAACACCTATATATATAATAAGGAGAAGTGGAGCGAGGAGAGTCCTATCAAGGCTTACTCTCAGGAGGCTCACATGTCACTCTTCATCACCGGTAAGCGTGTAGAGGGCAGTTGGGCTCATGCAGATGAGCAGAGCTGCATCTACGAGCTGAAGGCTGTGGTAGAGAATATCCTCCGTCGTGTAGGTATGCCACAGAACAACCTCGTAATCAAGCACAGCGACAACAACATCTTTGCCAAGGGTGTAAGCTACGAGACCCGTGCCGGCAAGGTATTGGTAGAGATGGGTATCCTGAGCCACAAGCTGAAGAAGGCATTCGACATTGAGCAGGATGTATTCTATGCTGATGTTCACTGGGATAACGTGGTGAAGACCGTGAAGAAGGTGAACCTTACTTACACAGATATCAGCAAGTATCCATCAGTGAGCCGCGACCTTGCATTGCTCGTTGACAAGAACGTAGAGTTTGCACAGATTGAGCAGATTGCCCATCAGACCGAGAAAAAGCTCTTGAAGAGCGTGGTACTCTTCGATGTTTATGAGGGTAAGAACCTGCCAGAGGGCAAGAAGAGCTATGCCGTGAACTTCATCCTGCAGGATGAGGAGAAGACATTGAACGACAAGCAGATTGATGCCATCATGAAGAAGCTCATTGCCAACCTCACAGGCAAGCTCAACGCAGAACTGAGATAATGCAGAATGCGATTGACGCAGAACTGAGATAATATTACAAACAAAAACGATAAACATTTAAAATTTTATTCCAATGGGAAGAGCATTTGAATATCGTAAAGCTACAAAGCTGAAAAGATGGGGCCACATGGCCAAGACATTTACTAAGTTGGGTAAGCAGATTGCCATCGCTGTAAAGGCAGGCGGTCCAGAGCCAGAGAACAACCCAACATTGCGTGCTATCATCGCTAACTGTAAGCGTGAGAACATGCCTAAGGACAATATCGCTCGTGCCATCAAGAACGCTTGTGGCAAGGATACCAGCGATTACAAGGAGGTGACATACGAGGGATATGGCCCTCACGGAGTTGCTGTGTTCGTTGATACATTGACAGATAACACAACCCGTACAGTGGCTGATGTTCGTTCTATCTTCAACAAGTTCAGCGGTAACCTGGGTACAACAGGTTCTTTGTCTTTCCTCTTCGACCACAAGGCTGTGTTTACATTCAAGAAGAAGGATGGTCTGGATATGGACGAGATGATTCTCGACCTGATTGACTACGGCGTAGAGGACGAGTTCGATGAGGATGAGGAGAACAACGAAATCACTATCTACGGTGCTCCTACAAGCTTCGGCGAGATTCAGAAGCACCTGGAGGCTGAGGGCTTCGAGGTAACTGGTGCCGAGTTCACCTACATTCCTAACGATTTGAAGGATGTTACTGCTGAGGAGCGCGAGACTATCGACAAGATGGTTGAGAAGCTGGAGGAGTTTGACGATGTTCAGACTGTCTATACCAACATGAAGCCAGTAATTCCTGCAGACGCAGAATAAGCATTATGTTGCAGCAAGAGAAACAGGATAAGTTGACCAAGGTTACTTATCAGACTCATGGTACCTGCTCTAAGTACATCTGTATCAGTGTTGATGAGGATGGAAAAGTGCAGGATGCCCAGTTTATCGGCGGCTGCGATGGCAACACCAAGGGTGTTTGTGCCTTGATTCAGGGCATGAAGGCCAAGGAAGTCATCGCCCGACTGAAGGGTATTACTTGTGGTAACAAGCCTACAAGCTGTCCAGACCAGTTGGCTACAGCCTTGCAGGAAATGGGATATTAATACAATAAAGAGGGTGTGTCATCAATCCATGACACACCCTCTTTTCTAATACTTGAAGACATCATCCAGCAAAATCTCCTTCGGATTCTTAGCTGAATAATAAACGAAGCGGAAGGTGAAGTGGGCATCCTTGTAAACCTTCAGACCAGGGTTGTTGTCCAATGCCTCTTTCTGAAGTTTGTGGAGCTTATCCTTGTTGGCATCAATCGCCTTCTTGTTGTCCGCTTTGTTGCGAAGAGTCATGTAATAAGAGAACACGCGGGTGTTCTTGTCAAACACGGCACTGTCTGTTCTGCTGTCATTTACGTATGGGGTAGGACAGTATTTCTCTGTGTATTCCTTAGCCTCACGAACCGCCTTATCTTCCAGATTTTCAGTGCAAGATACGATCAAACTAGCCAAAAATAGGCTATAAATTGCTTTTTTCATCATTATTATATATTTTTTTTGCAAAGATACGAAAAAAAATACTATCTTTGCACTCCAAAGAGAGAAAAATTGTATGGAGAATATAAATAAGATAAGAAATTTCTGCATTATTGCACATATTGACCATGGTAAAAGTACTTTGGCAGACCGATTGTTAGAGAAAACTCAGACCATCAAGATTACTGAGGGGCAGATGCTTGATGATATGGACCTGGAGAGAGAGCGTGGTATCACCATCAAGAGCCATGCCATCCAGATGGAATACAAGGCAAAGGATGGAGACACTTACATCCTCAACCTCATTGATACTCCGGGACACGTCGATTTCTCATACGAGGTTTCTCGTTCCATTGCAGCGTGCGAGGGAGCGCTCTTGGTTGTGGATGCCACCCAGGGTGTCCAGGCTCAGACTATCTCTAACCTCTATATGGCTATTGAGCATGACCTGGAGATTATTCCGGTCATCAACAAGATAGATATGCCTTCGGCTATGCCGGAGGAAGTGGAAGATGAGATTGTGGATCTCATCGGTTGCAAGCACGAGGATATCCTCCGTGCATCCGGTAAGACCGGCGAGGGTGTCGAGGATGTTCTGGAAGCGGTGGTAAACCGTGTTCCGGCTCCTAAGGGAGATGACAAGGCACCACTCCAGGCTTTGATCTTCGACTCTGTATTCAACTCATTCCGTGGTATCATCGCCTACTTCAAGATCGAGAACGGTGTAATCCGCAAGGGCGACAAGGTGAAGTTCTTCAACACCGGAATGGAATATGATGCAGATGAGATCGGCGTACTGAAGATGGATATGATTCCCCGCAAGGAATTGGGTGCCGGTGAGGTAGGTTACATCATCTCGGGTATCAAGAATGCTACCGAGGTAAAGGTGGGTGATACCATTACCCACATCGCACGTCCTTGTGAAAAGGCGATTGCTGGATTCCAGGAAGTGAAGCCAATGGTCTTTGCCGGCGTTTATCCTATCGATCCTAGCGATTACGAGAATCTGCGGGCCTCATTGGAGAAACTGCAGCTCAACGATGCTTCGCTCACCTTCTCGCCAGAGAGTTCGGTTGCCCTGGGCTTCGGTTTCCGATGCGGATTCCTCGGTCTGCTCCACATGGAGATTGTACAGGAACGTCTGGACCGTGAGTTCAACATGGATGTCATCACCACCGTTCCTAACGTATCCTATATGGTATATGACAAGCAAGGTGGTGTGAAAGAGGTACATAACCCATCGGGACTGCCCGATCCAACGCTCATCGACCATATCGAG
This sequence comes from Segatella sinensis, assembly GCF_040095255.1. Taxonomy (NCBI): domain Bacteria; kingdom Pseudomonadati; phylum Bacteroidota; class Bacteroidia; order Bacteroidales; family Prevotellaceae; genus Segatella; species Segatella sinensis. The sequence continues at coordinate 11,766 of NZ_JBBNGE010000067.1, forward strand.
GAGCCGTATATCCGAGCTACCATCATCACAGCTACCAATTATATCGGTCCTATCATGAAGCTCTGTCTCGACAAGCGTGGTGAGCTTATCAATCAGGAATACGTGAGCGGTAACCGTGTGGAGCTGCATTTCATGCTGCCATTGGGCGAGATTGTGATCGATTTCTACGATAAGCTGAAGAGTATTTCCAAGGGATATGCTTCGTTCGACTATCATATCGATTCCTTCCGTCATTCCGACCTGGTGAAGCTGGATATCCTCTTGAACGGAGAGCCGGTGGATGCCCTGAGTACTTTGACCCATCGCGACAACTCTGTGAGCTTCGGCCGCAGAATGTGCGAGAAGCTGAAGGATCTGATTCCACGTCAGCAGTTTGATATTGCCATTCAGGCTGCTATCGGTGCGAAAATCGTAGCCCGTGAAACTGTGAAGCAGGTGCGCAAGGATGTTACTGCCAAGTGCTATGGTGGTGACGTGAGCCGTAAGCGTAAGTTGCTGGAGAAGCAGAAGAAGGGTAAGAAGCGTATGAAGCAGATTGGTAACGTAGAGGTGCCACAGAAGGCATTCCTTGCGGTACTGAAGCTTGACTAAGAGATTCGACGATATAAATTTTAACAATAGGAGGAACTTGAATTATGAGTGATTTTAAGGTTATCACCCCTAAACGTGACATAGCCAGAGAGCTTGCCCGTAGGTATAGTACGATGACTCATGACGAGTTGGATATACTGGAATCAATCCTGGAGCCAATCAAGTATGGCAAGGGCGAAAAGATTCTGGTAGAGGGTGAGGTGTGCAGAAACATTTCTTACATAGAGAAGGGATTGGTGCGCCAATTCTATACCAAGTATGATAAGGAGGTAACAGAACACTTAGGTGTTGACCATTCTATCTTCATGTGTATTGAGAGTCTTTTCAAGGAAACCCCTTCCTACCTCCAGGTTGAGGCTTTGGAGCCTACCTTGGTGTATGCTTTGCCGAAGGCGAAGCTCGAGGCGGCTGCCATGAGAAATGTAAACATCCAGATGCTTTACCGTAAGATTCTGGAAGAGAGTTTGATTCAGTCGCAGGTACATGCCGACCTGATGCGATTCGAAACTGCGCCTAATAAGTATAAGCGTTTGTGCGAGCTGAGTCCGCAGGTGGTGCTCCGTGCGCCGCTTACTTATATCGCCAGTTATCTGCAGATGACGCCTGAGACGCTGTCTCGTATCCGATCAAACACTTTGTTGTAATGATATAAAAAGAAGAGGGTGTGTCATAAGTCACAGTCAATACGCCCTGAAAGGGCAGAAGCTCCTAGCCCAGGGCATCGCCCTGGGTTTTATAACAAATACAAAAAAGTCGCCCTGAAAGGGCAAAAGCTTTCAATTTCAAAGCTTTTGCCCTTTCAGATCGG
>NZ_JBBNGE010000068.1:0-12453 GCF_040095255.1 Segatella sinensis
ATGGCAAAATCCTGAGCAACTTTTTGTTGCTCAGGAACTTATAAATAAAGTTAAATTATAGTGTTGCGGAATTAAGGCTAAAACAAACTAATAACTTATTGAACCTTATAAACCTTCACTAAAAAATCAAAATTAACGAAACGTATATTTATATGAAAATAATCTTCGCAATAACTTTGGGCAAATGTGGCTTTACTTGGTAAATTCATCAGGCAAAACAGGTATGGCTCCATTCTGTGTACAAACGAATGCTGAAACCTTTACTGCCAATTCATGTGCCTCTCTGACGCTCTTGCCCTTCAAGATGCTTGCCACGAATGCACCTGTGAATGAATCGCCTGCACCCACTGTGTCTGCCACTTCCACCTTTGGTGTCTCTATAAACGAAACTTCGCCAGGGATGAACACATAACTGCCGTTTACACCGCAGGTAAGAATGAGCATCTTCAGATTGTACTTGCCCAAGAGGAGCCAGCATTTGTTCTCCAGGTCGATGCCCGGATAACCGAAGATGCGGCTTACGGTAATCAATTCCTCGTCGTTGATCTTGAGGATGTTGCATCGCTTGATGCTCTCGGTGATAATTTCCTTGTTATAGAATCCCTGACGGAGATTGATATCGAAGATTTTGAGGATTCCTTCTTCCTTCGGCATGTTATCAAGGAAGCGGTAGATGGTGTTGCGGGAAACCTCGTTGCGCTGAGCCAGCGAACCGAAGCAGGCTGCGGTGCAATTCTTTGCCAACTTCTCCAGGGCTGGCGTGTAGGGGATGTTGTCCCAGGCTGCTCCCTCCTTGATGTCGTAGCAAGGAATGCCGTTGGCATCGAGTGACACCTGGACGGTGCCTGTAGGGTAGGCTACCTTGTCTATCTGATAGTTGAGATGGTGATCGTTGAGTTCCTTCTCCAGTTCCTTGCCCAGCTCATCATCGCCCATTGCGCTGACCGCACAGCTATTGAGTCCGAACTGTGAAACGTGGTAAGCAAAGTTGGCAGGAGCGCCACCTAGCTTCTTTCCTTCTGGAAGCACATCGAAGAGTGCCTCACCGATACCTATCACTGATTGTTTCTTTTCCATTGTCATTTTTACTTTAAGAATGTTAGAGATGTTACTTGATTTCTGTTGCAAAGGTAGCATTTTTCAGCTACCTTCGCAAAGAAAAATCATCTAAACATTCTGCAAACGTTCCCGCAATCGTTTCCAATTTCTGCAATCGTTTGCAGTATATTTCTTCTCTTCTATCCTTTATTTCTTCTCTTCTGGTTTCTGCTCGAAATCGATGAGAACCTTCATGCTGGTTTCGCGATGAGTGTCGATAAACTTGTAGGCATCATCGTATTCCTCGAAGGCGAAGCGGTTGCTTACGAGTGGCTTGAGGTTGACGATGCCCTTGCTTACGTAATCGATGGCTGTGAGATAATCTTCGTGGCGATACATCATCGAACCGATGAGTCTCAACTCATGCTCGCCCAGATAGAACATGCTGAGGGCTGGGTCCTTGGCAAAGACAGCCACAACCACGATGTCGCTACCTTTCTCAATGGTCTCCATCAGCGAACGGATGGAAACTTCTACACCTGCTACCTCGAAACCTACCTGATAGCCTTCCTCACCGAAAAGTTCCTGGGCTGCCTCCTTCAAGGTCTTCTTGGTGATGTTGAGAGTATGCTTGATGCCGCATTCGCGAGCCTTAGCCAGGCGGAGGTCGCTTACATCGGTAATGAGTACATTCTTGGCGCCACGGGCAATGCAGAACTGGGCTATGAGGTTGCCGATGGTTCCTGCACCGCTCACTACTACATTCTTACCCTTCACATCGGTGCGGTTGCTGGCATGGGCACCAACGGCTGAAGGCTCAATCATGGCACCATAGTCGAGGCTCATGCCTTCCGGCAACTTTGCCACGCGGTCATCATCTACTACAAAGAAATCCTGTGCTGCACCATCTGCCTGGAAAGCCTGAACACGCAGGTGCTCACAAACGTTATACTGTCCTCGCTTGCAAGGGTTGCACTTGCCGCAAACCAACTGGGGGCGAGCGGTGATATGGTCGCCAGGCTTGCAGACGGTAACTTCGCTGCCTACAGCCATAACCAGTCCAGAGTACTCATGTCCCTGAACCACTGGGTAGAAGGTGGCTGGGTGAAGACCGTGGTAAGAGTGAATCTCGCTACCGCAGATGCCGATGCGCTTGATGTTGACGAGAACCTGATGAGCAGTTAAGTCTGCTGCCTTTGGTTCTGCTACTTCCTTGAATTCGATATGCTTTGGTTCTACCAATATTGCCTGTCTCATAATTATAATGTTTTGAAATTGTTATTGTTATGTTGTTGGGATGAAAGATCCCGTTTTTTTTATTTTTTCTTATTCTCCAAATCGGTCATGATCTGCTTGTATTGCTTCTTGTTGAGCTTGTAGAAGCAGAGGCATCCTGCGGTGATGATCCACAAGACTCCCGGAATGGTGCTGAAGGCGTGGTGCATGATGCTCAATACTTCTGGATTCTGCACTGCGTTGCTTACATATCCTGCACTGCCCAGAGCAATGGCGAGAAGCGATGTGCCGAGTGCCATTCCTATCTTGTTGCCCAGCGAGATGAAGGCGTATTGGAATCCGTCGTTTCTGATGCCCGTCTTCCACTCGCCATACTCCACACAGTCGGGGATGATGGCATAGATGGCTGTATTGAAGCCTGAGAAGAAGAACCACGATAAAGCTGAGAACAGATAGAACATGATGGCGCTGCCGTTAGGGCTGAAGAAGTACAGACCTATCATCGTAATACCGGTGAGGAAAGCGAAGATGGCTGCCGTGAAACCCTTGTTGCCCGTTTTTCTGAATACCAGAGGGAAGCAGGCTGCACCTATGATGCTTGGCACGATGATGGCCATGGAATAGTAGGAGAAGAGCGTTGCCGAACCTTCTACATAAGTGAAATAATAGAGCATGTCGGCATTGCGTCCGTAATGGATGAAACCGAAGAGCAACTGTCCTAAGAGGGCGAGCAGATAGGGCTTGTTCTTCATCACGGAGCGAAGCTGCACCTTTAGAGGGAGCTTCTGTCCCACAGGAACTTCTACCACTTCCTTGGTCTTGTGGAAGCAGAACAGATGGCAGGCAGCGAAGATGATGCCGTAGAGTACAGCCACAGCCAGATAACCATATTTGGTATCGCCTGCGCCAAACCAGCTGATGAGCGGAACGGTTACGATGTTGATTACTCCGATGGCCATCATGGCGCTCACCGAACGGCTGGTGTTGAGCTTGGCTCTCTCATCGATGTCTTGTGTCATGGCTCCGCAGAGTGTGCCGTAAGGCAGGTTCACGCAGGTATATCCCAGCACCAGGATGCAGTAGGTTACTGCCATATAGATAATCTTGGCGGTCTGGCTCCATTCCGGATGTGCCCAGAAGGTGAGTATCAGTACCAGTGCCGTGATAGGAGCTCCGAAGAGCAGCCATGGGCGGAATCGTCCCCATCGGGTGTGGGTCTTATCGGTAAGTGTGCCGATGATTGGGTCGTTGATGGCATCCCAGAATCGGGAAACAAGCATCAGGGTTGCTACGGCACTCATGCTGATTCCGAACACATCGGTGTAGAAAATCATGAGGAAGTTGCCCACGAACATCCAACTGAAGTTGCAGCCTACATCGCCCATGCCATAGGCGAGCTTACTGATGAAGGGAACCTTTCCCTGTGAATTGTTCTCTAGCGAAGTGTTCGCTTGAAATTTAGAATCTTGTTCCATATTTCTTTTCTTAGGTTTGATTGTGATACTTAATGTTGTTTATTCTTTGTCTTGTGAAGAAATAGAGCGATTTGAGAAATCGTTTTTCTTTTTCACGCTGCAAAGATAGAACGATTTTGCAGAAGAAACAAGAAAAAAAACGACTCTTTTTTCGCAACCGTTCCCGCAACCGTTCCCATTTTCCGCAACCGTTCCCAAAAAGATTTCTCTGTTTTTTGTTGTTGCTTTCATGGAAAATAAGTATCTTTGCGGGCGCATTTAACAAGAAAGAAAAAGAGATATGGCAAAATATGTAACCATCATGGATATTGCAAGGGAACTGGGGATTTCCAAGTCCACCGTTTCGCGTGCTCTTTCGGGAGATACTGGTAATGTGAAGGCGGAAACCTTGCAGAAGATATTGGCAACTGCCGAGCGGATGGGCTATCATCGCAACGAACTGGCTGTGAACTTTCGCCAGCAGAGTACCCATAACATCGGCATCATCATCCCCGAAATCGTAACAACGTTCTATATGACCTTTATCAATGATGCTCAAGCCATCTTGCGCAAGCAGGGGTATAAGGTGATGATTGCCATCTCTAACGAGAATCCTGAGCAGGAGAGAGAGAACATTCTGATGATGGAGCAGCTGCGTGTGGATGGCATCCTGATGAGTGCATGCGACAAGGAGCATAATGTGGACCTATATAATAAGGTGATAGAAAGGGGCATTCCCATCGTGTTTTTCGATAGAACGGTGGAGAAGGTAAAGGCTTCACAGGTGCACATGGACGATTACATCATGTCGTTTTTCATGGTGGAGGCTTTGTTGCGCAAGGGCTATAAGCATATTATTCATATCCCGGGACCTGCTTATATCCGAAACAGCTATGAACGATTGAGGGGCTATCGGGATGCGCTGGAAAAGTTTCATATAGAGTATCAGGCGCAAGATGTCTTGTCGCCAGCCTTGTCGGCAGAAGAGGGTAGTTGGGTGATGGAGCGTTTCCTGGAGAAGAATGTATCCTTTGATGCGGTCTTTGGCTTTACGGAGACTGCTGTGTTGGGAGCCAAGAGTGCTATCCAGAAGCGTGGCTTGCGCATTCCGGAGGATGTGGCGCTTTGCTGCATGTCGGGCACAGCCTTGGCTACCTTGGTTCATCCTCAGTTGACGGTAGTGGAACAGCCTATTGAGAAAATGGCGCAGGAAAGTTGCCGATTGCTGCTGGAGCATATTGCCGAAGGTTATAGAAGGATAGAGGAAATTGCATTGAGAGGTGAAACCGTGATAAGGGAATCTACTTAATAAAGGTATCGACTTCTGGAATCTGCATAAAAAAAGCTGTTTTCAGAAAACAGTGTAAAAGAAGCTGTTTTTGAAAACAGTGTAAAAGAAACGGGTGTATCATCTATATTTATTGAATGATACACCCGTTTTCTATCTCTTTATCTTAGCTTTTAAACTTAATCTATCGCCTTATCTTAAGCTTCCTCTTCCTCTTCTTCATTCTCCAGCAAGTCGGTGCCGAGGTGAGTGGTCTGCTCACGCTTCAATCGGTCGCGCACTTCCTTAGGCTTGGTGGCGTAGGTAATCATTCGGATAGAATCGTTATAGCTTACGTACTTCCAGAGCCAGTTGAGCATTACCATTACCTTGTTCTTTACGCCGAGGATAGAGCGGAGGTGAACCACCAGCCACAATACCCAGGCAAAGAAGCCCTGACTGTGGAACTTGCCAAGCTCTACTACAGCCTTGTTTCTTCCGATGGTAGCCATAGAACCCAGGTTCTTGTAGCAGAAAGGCTTGAGCTGGGAATCAGTGGCTCCCTCGGCAATCTTCTGGATATTCTTAGCCAGGAGTGCTGCCTGCTGAATGGCTACCTGAGCCAACTGTGGATGACCGCCAGGATAAGCTGGGTCTGTGGTCTGGATACACTGGTCGCCGATGGCGAAGAGACCGTCCATGCCAGGGATGCGGTTGAATTCATCTACTACGATTCGGAAACCACGGCCCAGATGGTCGCCATCGATACCTGTGATAGGCTGTGCCTTTACACCTGATACCCAGAGGAATGTGCGGGTAGGAATCTCCTGACCGTCCTTCATCAGAACCTTGTGGTCCTTGTAGTCGGTTACCATTTTGCCAAACTGTACATCCACACCCATGCTGGTAAGGAATTCGTATGCTTTCTTAGAAGAGTCCTGTGACATTCCGCCGAGCAGTCTGTCGCCCGCTTCCAGAAGATAAATGTGCATCAGAGATGAGTCCATATCAGGATAATCATAAGGAATCACATAGCGCTTCATTTCAGAGAGGGCTCCGGCAATCTCCACACCTGTGGCACCACCGCCCACAATGACCACGTTCAGGAGTTCCTGTCGCTCCTCTTCTGTGGCACAGGTCAATGCACGCTCCAGGTTACTCAGCACAGCGTTGCGCAATCCCATTGCTTCAGAAACGGTCTTCATCGGAATGGCCCATTTCTCGATGTTGGCATTGCCATAGAAATTGGTGGTGGTTCCTGCTGCGAACACCAGGTAATCGTACTCGATCTTACCGATGGAAGTCTGCAGAATCTTCATGTCTGGGAATACGGCTCTCGCTTCTGCCATGCGGAAGTAGAAGTTCTTGCGCTTGCGGAAAATCTGGCGGAACGGGAAGGAGATGGAACTTGGGTCGATACCTGCCGAGGCAATCTGATAGATAAGCGGAGGGAACTGATGGAAATTGTTCTTATCGATCAACACCACCTGCAGGTTTGAATTGCAGAGGTCTTCTGCCAAACGAAGACCACCGAGTCCGCCACCTACGATAACTACTCTCTTCAACTGATTTCTCTTGATATTAATGCTCATAACTACTGCTGTTTGTTTGGAATAACTAAATACATATATTTGCTGAAAATTCTATTCTTAGAAGGCATATAGCCTAGTCATCGCTGAAAATTCGACTGCAAAGGTACAACTTTTTTATGAGGTGGCAAAGGAAAAGGTAGAAAATTATTCTGCAATCTGATGAATCACATAGGTAACTACGCCCCAGATCATGAAGCGGTTGGTTTCATCTACCCGGATAGGGGAGAAGTTTTTGTTCCATGGGATGAGCCAGCCGAAGGCACCGCTCTCATCCATCTTGAATTGCTTGATGGTGAATTCGCCATCCACGAAGGCGATGACGAAGTTGCCGTTGGAGGGTTCTATCTGTCTATCTACGATGGCTAGGTCACCATCGAGAATGCCTGCATCCTGCATGCTATCGCCTGAAACACGTACATAGAAAGTGGCCTCACGATGGCGAACCAAAATCTCGTTGAGGTCTATCTCTCCCTCCATATAGTCTTGTGCCGGCGAAGGGAAGCCTGCCTTTACGCTTTGCTCTGCCAGCGGAATCGGTATCTTGGCTCCGAATTCCGCAGGGTGAAATGTCAGTCTTATCTTGTTATCGTTATTCTTATTCATCTTGTTATCTTATTTATTTTCTTAGTTTATGGAGCCCATTTTTAGAAAGAGGCTCATTCTGAATCTCATTGGGTTGTCACTTTCAGAATCTCATGAATATCCGTGGTAAACCGCTTCGACATATATTCCCGTTTCAAGTCGAATCGGCAACCGGTTCCCTGTACGGCTTGACGGATGGTGCCGTGTCCGTTCTTTCGATTGATGGCATCGATGGCCTCCATCAGCGCTTTTTGCTTGCTTCGGTCGATAGGGTCGAAGAGGTCTTGCTGGCGAGGACTGTCGGGCGAGATTTGCCACAGGATGACGCCTGCTTTCTTGAAATTAAATGACATTCCTGGTCGGTCGGGTCTGCTGTCAGCCATTGGTTTGGGATATCTGGCTCTGAGGATAGTGAGTGCGGCGCCCACGATTTCATCCTGAGCATTGGTGGCGATGGGCAGGGTAAGGGAATCGTGGATGGTATATTCGGGCACGTTCTCATTGAATCTGGAGGTCCATGCGAACACGGTAATACCCTGGCATACGCTACCTTGCCTCCTTAATTTTTCAGTACAGCGTACAGCGAAATTAGCCACGGCTTCTTCTATCACGTTCTTGTCAGTAATGCCCTCGTCGGCAAAACTCCTGCTGGTGCAGATGCTCTTCTTCTGCGGCAGTTCCTCGATGCTGATGCAACTCTCTCCGTTCAGTTCCTTCCAGGTCCTGACGGTGGTGATATTGAAATGGCTGCGCACCCAACTTTCTTTCTTATCCGCAAACTGGGCAGCAGTTCGGATTCCCATATAGTCGAGCTTCCGGGCTATCTGCCTGCCTATTCCCCATACGTCTTCTACGGGGAAGAGAGACAGCGCCTTGCGTCTCCGTTCGTCTGTGTCGATGAGACAACAGCCCTGATATCCCTTGTATTTCTTGGCGAATTTAGAACCGATTTTTGCCAGAGTCTTCGTCTCTGCGATTCCGATGGAAATAGGGATGCCCACGGCTCGGAGCACATCAGCCGAAATCCTGGCTCCATATCGGTGGAGGAGAGATTCGTGATCAGAAGATTCATAATCAGGAGAAGTAGAAGTTTTCTTCAGATATTCCCTGAAGAATGACTCTGCCATAGAACTGTCCACTTCGAAGAAACTCTCGTCGATGGAGTATTGGTCGATATGGGGTGAGTAGTGCGATAGCATCGACATCACCCTATTGGAAAGTGAACCATAAAGCGTGTAGTTGCTGGAGAAGATAGCTACGCCTTCAGCCTCCAGCTTTTCCTTTACCTGATAGAACGGGTCGCCCATCTTATAGCCCAGAGCCTTGGCTTCTTCAGAGCGTGCAATGACGCACCCGTCGTTGTTGCTCAAAACAACCACGGGCTTTCCTATCAGGTCGGGGCGAAACACTCGTTCGCACGAACAGTAGAAGTTGTTGCAATCTGCTAATCCTATCATTTTCTTTAATGTTAACAACGATTTCTTGTACAATCTGCAAAATTACGAAAAATATTCCGAAACCTATTATCTTTTATCCTTGTTTTTTGGTTGTTCCGTAATTTTTTCTTAACTTTGTGCCCATAATTTAGATTAGAATAATCGTAAAATCAGAACGATATGAAAGATATGTTATCATTGAGTCAAGAGCGATTCTCGGCTCGTAAGTTTACCTCTGAGGCTGTAAGCCAGGAGGATTTGGATTATATCATGCAGTGTGTGCAGCTGGCACCGTCTGCTGTGAACAGACAGCCTTGGCTCTGGCTCATCGTCCGTTCTGCAGAGGCTAAGGAGAAATTGCAGGAATGCTACGATCGTGAGTGGTTTAAAACAGCACCGATGTATATCGTGGGCATGAAAAACGTGAATGAAAACTGGGTTCGCAGATATGATGAGAAGTCTCATGGAGATATTGATGTAGCCATCGCTACAGAGCATCTTTGTCTGGCAGCCACCGAGCGTGGACTTGGAACCTGCTGGGTATGCAATTACGATACCGATAAGATGCAGCAGTTCTTCCCTCGTGAGGGCTATGAGGCAGTTGTTATTATTCCTATCGGGCATATTGCAGAAGATTGTCCTCATGCCGAGAAACAGCGCAAGGACATGAGCGAGATAGTAGAAGAAATCTAGGATAAAAATGGATGTAAAATGGAAATGGCTTCCCTTTTCGCCATACATGCCGGGTACGCCATATTAACATGAATATGAAAAGAATAAGAAAGATATTAATAGGTGGAATCATGATGATTCCTGCCCCTGTCTTTTCGCAGAATATGATGATGCCCATGGGGCAGAATACAACGGTTCCTGTAGAGCAGACTACCCATTACAAGCGCTATCATGGTGATGGAATCGATGATGTCCTGCGCCTGGTGCCAACGGCATCTGTCTTTGGATTGAAGATGTTGGGCGTGGAGGCTGAGAGTTCCTGGAAGCGAAGGATTGCTGTTTCGGTGCTCTCGTTCGGCGTCAATGCGGCTGTAACCTATTCGCTCAAGAAGTCGATACACAAGATGAGACCCGATGGGACTGATAACGAGTCGTTTCCTTCCGGACATACCTCTGTGGCTTTCTGCGGTGCCACCACATTGATGCACGAATATCGCAAGGTTTCTCCTTGGATTGGTGTGGCGGGCTATGCGGTGGCTACGGGAGTGGCTGTGGATAGAGTGCGCCGCAATCGTCATCATTGGGAAGATGTCGTGGCGGGTGCTGCCATCGGTGTAGCCTCAGCAGAAGCCGGCTATCTGATAGGCGACTGGATTTTGGGAAAGAACAAGAAGAAGGGAAAGGAGAGTGATGGAGAGAAAGAGAAGGATATCAATGACAATATCAGTCTTTCGATAGCTCCAACAGGTATTGATTTAGCTATCAGATTATAAAAAACAATCAGTTGTATAGAACGGAAAAATCAGCAGAAAAAGAGTCTTCCTGCTGATTTTTCCGTTTTTATTATTTTTCCATTCCTCCTGTCTGGATTCCCTGTTGCTCTTCCTGGAAGTCATTCTTGATGTTTGACTTCGCCTGCTGGAATTGCTTCTTGGTGTTTCCGAATTTCCATGTCAGGGTAAGACTGATTTGGCGCAATGGCACTTTTACGGTCATGTTCTGTACGTAATCCGAACCCACGGTCTTCTGCTTGATGTTGAGCTTGTCGTCGGTAGGAGTGAGGAACATCAGACTCAGGTCAAGCTTATCCTTCACGATAGATTTGGAGAGGGTGGTATAGAAGAATGCCATACCGCTCTGATAGCCCTGCAGATTATGCTGCTTGGTCTGGATGATGCTACCCACGGTCCATTGCAGTTCCCAAGGCAGGGTCTGTTGCAGGTTGATCATCGTGCTGCTGTTCCATCCGTTGTTCTTCCATCCTAGGGCATCGCTGCGCAAATCGTTGTAGCTCAAGCTCTCGTTCAGCATCAGTCTTGTTTTCTTGAACATCAGCCAATTGATGAATACATTCATGCTGGCGTTGCGGGTCTTCGAAACATTGCCGTAGGTGGTGTTGAGCAGGTTGTCGGCATCGAGGAAGGAATACTGCTCTATCTTGTTGTCGCAGAATCCGTAACCCAGGGTGGTGCTCAACATGAATCGCTGGTTATAGTAATTGAATACCATGTTCAGCTGATGCGACTTCACCACGTCGAGGTCTGTATTACCATAGGAGATGGCAGTAGGATTACTGCGGTCTATGTATGGATTCAGATAAGTGATGCCAGGACGGGTGATGCGCAGCTGATAGTTCATTCCGATGTTCATGCCTGGAGCGATGTTGTAGGAAAGGCTGGCGCTAGGTACGAGATTGCCGTACTGTTTGTCGAAGTCATCGCCCTTGCCCTGTTCAAACTTCACCTTTTCCCAGGTCTGCTCGTAGCGGGTTCCCATCATCGTTCCCCATTTTCCGAAGTTTCCTTTCCATTCAGCGTATGCAGCCAGAATATTCTGGGTGTTCTTGTATTCCATGCTGTTGGCTGGGTTCAGAGTCTCGGTCTTATCGGCTGCTACATCATAGTAGCGGGAATCGCTCTTGTTGGTGCGGGCGATGTATTTGGCGCCGAAGTTCAAGCGCTGTGTCTCGCTGAGCGAGTGGGTGAAGTCTGCCTGGAAGGTATGCTCTGTGCCACGAGTTTTGCTCTTTGAGAGCAGGTCGTGGAGCTGAATTCCCGTTACCTGACTGATGTCATCATAGAACGTATAGTTGTCGATATGGGTAGGGTTGTTGCTGAAGAGATAGCTGAGGATGAGGTAGTTGGTTCGCTTCTTGTTGAAGAATCTCTGATAGTCGATGCTTCCATTGAAAGAAGTGTTGTCCAGATCCTGCTTCATCTCGTTGCCGTATTCGAAGCCCTTGCCATAGATGCCGCCAGACATCTGGGTAAGTGGATGACCGTTCAGCTTCTGACCGAAGGTGGTCAAGCCAGCCGTGGCGCTGATGTTGCTCAGCGAATCGAGTTCATAGCTGAGACTGATGTTACCCATCGAGAACGGCTGCTTCATGTCTGATTTCTGATAGTAGTTCATCAGGCTTCCGTCTTTCTGCGTACGATCGAAGGAGATGGTTGTACCGTTCATCTTCTGGTAGTTGTACATACCGTTGGCACTGTAGGTGAGTTTGCCCTGCTGACCGCTGATGAAGGCAGAGATGCGCTGAGCCTGATTGCCGGTAGCGGCACTGATGTTGCCGTTATATCCATTGCTGAGGTCGCTGCTTCCAGCTCCGCCCAAGGTCTGCTTGTTGAGTACGATGTTGAGCACTCCGCCCGTTCCTTCTGCATCATATTTGGCTCCAGGGTTGGTAATCACTTCTATGTTCTTCACCATGTTGGCAGGCATCGCCTTGAATATCTGCGATGGGTTGGCAGAGAACATGGGATTCGGCTTTCCGTCTACGTATACCTTGAAGCTGGAAGAACCATTCACGGTGATGTTGTCCTGTCCGTCTACAGTTACCATCGGAACCTTGCGCAGCATATCGAGTACGGTAGAAGCCTTGGCATCGGCATCCTGCTCTACGTTGTAGGTCATCTTGTCGGTCTCCATCTTAACCAAAGGCTTGGAGGCAACCACGGTTACAGCATCCAGGTCCATATCCTTCCAGATGGAATCAGTAGCCTCAACCTGGTTCTGTGCGAAACTTTCGAGCGAACATACGAGCAAAGAGCTCAGTATTATCATATTTTTCTTGTTCATAACAATCTTTTTAAGTTTTCCTTAATTCCGCAACACTATAATTTAACTTTATTTATAAGTTCCTGAGCAACAAAAAGTTGCTCAGGATTTTGCCA
>NZ_JBBNGE010000069.1:0-12104 GCF_040095255.1 Segatella sinensis
GTGAATCTACTTTTACACTCGAATTAGCGACTGTAAATGCGCAGACTATTTCAGATGTATCTGGTTTAACAAAACAAGATGATTTACAAGCAACTGATAGGCATAGTCAGCATAGTCTTGGGTGAAGAACTCTGTTATGTCCTCATCCTTACAAGTGAAGCCTTTGCATTGCTGCAAGACTTCCTCTGTCAGTTCCATAAAATCACATTGCTCTAACATTTTAAATGTACAATTTTGAACGTTTTAATATAGCACGTGCCTTGGCTACTTGCTTGGAGAAGTCAATGGAGCCACGCTTTTCCAATGCCTCATCAGCTGCTTCAACGAAACGAGCTGCTGCCTCACCATGAAGGACAGGTATTGTTTTAATTTCTATTGCCATAATCTTCTTGTTTTTAATGTTATGTACTTATTTAATCTGCAAAAATATGCTTTTATTTTCACTTTACCAAACTTTTTGTTAACTTTCTGTTGAATTTTACCAAAAATTCCAAATTCACGCCTATCTTAGGAGAATAATGTATAAACTTGAGAAATCCCCAATCTGTAAAGTTCAACAGATTGGGGATTTACATTTTCTGAAACTCCATAAAAACCAAATAAGACAATATCTCATGGGGACAGTTTCAGTTTTGAAAATGGACATTAAGGGGATAGGATTCCCCATTCCACAAGAGAAAAGAGAGTGGATTTGCAGCAACAAGTTCCTATATATAATAAGGTGTAAGCTCGGGAAAAATGAGTTTGAACCAAAATGAACCAAAATGAACCAATCGTCAAAGTTTAAAGAATACTAAAACTTTCGTTTCCGCTTGAAATTCTCCACAAAAATGACTATATTTGCAATGCCGTTAGAAATGACGGCAGACATTAAAAAATCATAATCTAAAAAGTAAATGAGTAAGAATATCACAGAACAATCAGTCTTTGGAGCTTATTCTCAGAAAGAGAATCAAGTAACATCGGCACTCCTCAAAATCTTAGAAACAGATTGTAGGGGAGGCAGTTTGTTAGATGAAATTCTTCAGCGAATTGATGAAGGAAATGGACTGCCAGAAAAAACATTAAAGATTGAAACTCAAAGTTATATTGACGACACAGACATCCATAGTGTTCCAGATGGTTTAATCTCTTGCAACTATGCTTTCAACATTTATATTGAAAGCAAACTGTCTGATGTCATCAATCTAACCCAACTAGAAAATCACAAGAAGCTGATTGTCGAAGACAGAGATGAACGCAATAAACTCATCTATATCACAACACACGACAAACGACCAGAAATTCTTCCCCAAGAGATCATTTGGACGAATTGGACCACCCTGATGAATATCCTCAATGATTATCAGCAAGATGTTCCGAATCCGGTCCTCAGCTATCTCATAGAACAGTTTGAGCTTCTTATTACCTCATTAGGTTTATATGATGATCACGAAAACCGCGTCATCATAGTAGGCGGAAGATGGGGTGAGCCTATTGCTTTGGAATATAATTTCTATGCCTGTCAAGGCGGCAGAAGCTTCAAGAATGCCAAATACTTAGCATTCTATTACGCTCAAAGAATTCAATATCTCTTTGAAATTGAAAAAAAACTAGAAAATGTAGATATCAGAGAGTTAAAAGAATATGTTCCAGAAGAGTACTTTGCTAAAAAGGAACCTCTATACAAACCAGAGAAACGAACATTCTTCAAACTCAAGAAAATAGAAGAATTCTCACCTGCCATTCAAAATGATTCTTTCGGAAAGACAGGAAGACGCATAGCCTTCACTCAAGGCCAGACCTACACCACTCTTGAAAGAATCCGAAAGGCAAAAGTGACCTCAGAACTTAGATTTTAAATACACTATAATTATGGCAACTACAGTAAAAGAAGGTAATTTTATTTACCGCATTAATCCGGATAAACCCACAGAGCTTCAAAGAGCCACGATGGGGAGTAACAGCTGGAGTTTCGTCTGCGGATGTAATGGTGCCCAGATCTTTGACATTATCACCAAGGGCAGTGATATCATCATGAGCACGTCAATGGGTACGTATGTCCGTTCACATAGTGGAACTGTAACTAAGAAATAAACTTTCAATTTACAAATAAATTATTCAAGCAATGATTGCTATACTAGGATTCATAGGCATATTGGTTTTAGGCTTTGTCATCCTCGGTCTAATCGGTTGGGGAGTACAAGCCTTAGGTCTATTTGCCTCTTTCCTAGGGGAAGGTATCACTGGATGTATCGGATGTTTCTGTAAATTCATTTGGTTTTTCATTTTAGCATTCGTCTTGATATGTTTAATTCTATAAAATAAATATACATGATAAAGAATTGCCCATATTGTAACACAGCATTACCAGAGAACTGGCAATTTCCACGATGTCCCTATTGTGGAAAGGAATTGCCAGCAGAAGAACCTGCCAATACAGGCTTCTCTATGGGTGATGCCAACGCTATATCAGGAGGCGTACACATAGACTCTCACAATGTGTCGACTACGAATATCACGAATATAGAACGTGACAAGACCAATGAAGAATTAGAGCAGGAAAAGATTGTGAAATACAAGCAACTCTGCCAACAAGTCTATGCTGACGGTCGTATAGATCCTCATGAAGCCAAGCAGATGGAGGATATGAGACTGACCCTGGGATTAGACGAAGAAACTGCCTTCAATATTCAAGAGCAGGTAAGAAAGAACAGATTGCAACAATCTTCCAACAATCTCAATCCTATCATTAAGGTGACCATTAATCAGGTCATCTCACTTGCAAAGTCAGACAAAACTGATATGTTAAGACTGAGCATTTCAAGACTAGAGTCACTTGCCAACAAATACAACGTAGAAGAAGTACAATTCTACTATTATTTGATTTTGTCAGCTTTAGAGCCGCAAAAGTGCATTGCCAATTATACGAATCGAACGACAGATAACTATTGGCAAGCTTTTTGGACCTATGTTGCTTATCTAAATACCGACCAGATTGGTGAAGCCGAAGAGATACTCGCCAACATGGAAATCTTCGACAACCAGCCATACGGCAATATTACATTATTGGCTGCCACAAGCAGTCTGTATCAATATTGGTCAAATGTAGATATGGCAGATTACCTGGAGCAAGCCAAGATGTTCCTAGAACAAGGCAGTATTGACCATAGCGAGATATTAGACAGATTCACGCAAGTATTGATGCTGATAATCGAAAACGATGACGATGATAGCATACAGGAATTCCAAAAGGAATTCTCATTCTATTTCAATCATATATTCAATGTGGTTATGGAGAAGAAAAAGATAGCGAATATCAGAAAAATGATACCACCTATTCCAAAGATAGCTCCACTACCGCACTAACATAAAACAATGAGAATATGGATATATTAGTAGGAAGAGGAGGAAATCAAGGAATGATTATTGATGACGAAAGCGTCAGCAAGATTCATTGCAAAATAGAAGTTCTCGATTCAGGAAGAATGGCTCTGACAAACCTGAGCGCAAAAGGAACTTGGCTCAATGGCATCAAGCTTATCAAACGAACACTTGTCAAGCCTGATGATGAGTTGCGCCTTGGTCCAACATACACAGTTCAGGTAAAAGAACTTCTCACACAAGAGAACTACAATGCATACACCAACTACATCTATGTAGCAGAACGATATAAGACAAAAGGAGACTTAGAGGCTTTTATCAACGCTGCTGCAAAGCATTCTGCTGGAAACATGCCAAGTTATGTGATGCCAGTCATCAAAAGTACGATGGCATATTACGAAATCCAAGAAGATAAGTTGTATGATGCACAAATGCTCTTGTATGAAGTTGGTGACCAATTATACGAGATGCAAGATGGAACTGAGCTACTGCAAGGTATCTACGCTTCTATCTTGGACTTAGTTGGCAAACTCTATGTTGAGGTTGGCAAATACGAAGAAGCAAAGATTGCAGCCGATGCTGCTACAAAAATCTTCCATCGTATTAAGCCCGGACAGTTCAGTTCTTCAGAAGAGCAAATCGAATCTGTCACTCAGTTATCAGAAAACGTAAACATATTTTTAGGTACAAATTAATAAAAAAGTATATCATGAAACGAGATTTTAAAATTACCAAGGATTACATAGAGACACATTTTGGACATGATAATGTTAAAACAATAACATTACCAGCAAGCACAACCCAAATTGAAGAATATGCGTTTTTCGATTGTGCATCAATAGAAACCTTAGACTTATCGTTGTGTGAAGAGATTTTATGCATGCCTAAGTTGACTACGTTGTCTACACGGGGTATCAAAAAGGTTATTCTTCCCCCTAACCTTATGGAGTTTCAGTCTGCATGTTTTTCCAGTTGGACAAATTGCATAGAAGAAGCAGATATGTCGCAATGCAATTATTTAGAGGAGATACCTAAGGATTTATTTCGTGGCTGTACCGAGTTAAAAAAAATAAGTCTTCCTGATTCTATAAAGAAAATAGGATTTGGAGCATTTAACAGTTGCTACTCGCTAAGCGACATTAACTTACCAAAATCATTAGAGGTGTTGGAAGAAGAGTCATTCAGTTGGAACAAAGCTATCTCACATATAGATTTTCTTGCATGCTCCAATCTAAGACATATTGGAGTTAATACTTTCTTTCAATGCACATCATTAGACGAGATTGTATTGCCTGATTCCATCGAAGAATTAGGGGCACAATCTTTTTGTCGTTGTATTTCTGTAAAAAAAATAAACCTGTCAAGATGTACAAAACTGCGTCAAATTCCTCGCTACTGTTTTGGAAATGATGAAGAAAGTGATTTTGATGGAATGCAACTAAAAGAAATTCTTTTGCCACCTTCTCTTGAAGTGATAGATGACTATTCATTTATATTTTGTACAGAACTAGAAGAACTCGACCTGTCAAATTGCCAAAAGCTAAAAGAAATTGGTAAATGTGCATTCAAAGATTGTAAAAAGTTGAAAACGCTAATTATACCTGACGGTGTTGAGACTATTGGGAATTTTTTCATTCATAACTGTGAGCATTTATCTGAACTTACTCTACCAAAGTCTTTGGTAGAATTCCCTCAGTTAGGAGCAGGAGATGAGGAAAATTGTTCCTTAAAAAGACTAAAGGTTGTAGATATGCATAATTGTCATCTAATTAAAGAATGTACCACACCTTTAGTTGGTATAGCCGAAAATAAAATAGAAGTAATTGCTATACCTGATGGAGTAGAACTCGTAGAAGCGGACTTCTTTGAGGGCTTAAAAAGACTTAAGTCTATCTATCTTCCACCAACGCTAACAGAAGTAGAGATTCCTGAAGACGAATACAAAAATGTAGTAATTTATTGTTTCTCGTCAGAATTGGATTCTTTAGAAGACATTGTTGAAAGATGTGCTTGTTTGTATGTCTTACCGCAATATCTCAATAACTATAAAGAGCAAGCAGAAGCAGAAGAAGTATCAGGAAATATTGAACAAATTCCTGACGACAAGCTCTACTTCTATGATGAATAGTTTTATAAGTAACAATTAAGTTTTGAGAATATGAAATGTCCAAAATGTGGGTATCCAGTTTTACCCAAATTTACGAAATGTCCTCATTGTGGCGAAAGCCTCATCAAAGAGGACAATAACACGAACCTTCCCGATGCTAATGACTTTAGCATCGTAAAGGGACGTGCCATTTGGAATGTACAAAAGGGAGAAATCGCTCATCTCATCAAAGAGACTGAGCTGATTAATACCGATGGTCTAAAAGGTGTAATTGTACAAGAAGGATGTACAGCCATTGTTTTCATGAATGGAATCATCACTTCCATCATGCAAGCTGGCATTTACTCTTTTCCAACAAAAGAGCCAACCCCTGCTATAAAACCTGTCGTGCCAAGCGAGCCTAAAGCGGGAGAGAAGACAAACGACTTCACAGGATTTGTAAATGGCGCATCTGCCATAGGACGAGGCATCAGAAATTTCCTTTTTGGCAAGAAAAAAGATGAAAAGCCAGAGCAACATGAAAAAAGAGTGGAGCGCACTAAAGAAAAAATTAACAAGTTGCCTGATCTTAAGACTTGCCGTATCTACATCGTAAGCAACAGATTGTTTAATCTGTTCTTCGACCTACAAGTTGATGAAGAAGGTAATTACGACTTCGCTCCTTTTGTCATCGCCACAAAAACGGTAGATGCCAAGATTGCACTATCACTGCAAATGCAAGTTACCAACATGAATGAATTTGTTGGCAACTATCTGACAGACCAACAATCAGTCAGTACTGTATTGTTCCAGCAACAATTGAGAACATGCGTTAAGAATACATTAACGCAACTATTGCGCAATCTTGATTATCAACAAGATGGTTTACCAGAGCCTATTGTCAACAATCTGAAGAATCGCATCAAATCAGCTTGTAACGAACAGCTATATGGCATAGAAGTTACCAAGGTACTTGACATAACAGACGAAAGTGAAGATTTCAATCGTTTCCGTTCTGCAGAGCGCGATTTGTTTGTCAACGAGAAAGAATTGGACTATCTCACTAGATCCAACGAATTCCGAAATCGTCTCGAACAAGAAAAGAATAAGCAAGAAGCTAATCAGGCAGCCAATGCTGAATCATTGCGACAAACCTTACAAAGCATCAATAAGGACAAATTGCTGAGTGAGGATGAAATGGAGCAGTTCGTTATGATGATGGACAGTCAAAAACGTCTTCGTGAAGCTAAGACAAAGCAAGAAGAATATGAGGCACTTAGCGACATGAAGAAAAGTCGTCTTGTAAAGGAAGAGGACATTGCTGCCTTGGAAAATGTTCTTGCTCAAAACAAAGTGAGCAGAGACAGCATTGTTGACTTAATGCGTGCCCAAGCTGAGCAAGACCTTGCCTTGAATAAACAAATAGCCGAGTTCAAGCTTTCAGACAACAAGAAAGACCATGACATAGCAAATGAGCTCAAAGATGCTCTACACAAAGGTAAACTTGCCAGCACCCAGCTTGATACGAAACGCATTATTGACGCTTATCAGGATGAACGCCGCAAGAAGGAAGATGACTACACTTTTGCCCAGCAGCAGCGTAAGGATGATTATCAATTCCAGCAGGAACAGAAACTAGAAGACAGTTCTTTCAATCGTCAAAAACGACAAAACGACTGGGAGTTTAGCAACCAGCAAAGACAAAGCGATTGGGAATTCAATAATCAGCAGCGACAGCAAGACGCTGATTTCAAGTCCCGTGTACAGAATGAAGATTATGACTTCCAAAAGCAGCAGCGACAGCAAGACGCTGATTTCAAGTCCCGTGTACAGAATGAGGACTATGACTTCCAGAAGCAGCAGCGACAGGACGAAAGAGACTTCTTGAAGCAACAGCGTGACTTCCAAGGAAAAGTACAGAACGACGACTACGAATTCTTGAAGAAGCAACGTTTGGATGAGCATCAGTTTGAGCAAGATAAGCGTAAGTTCCAAAGTCGTGTGCAGAACGAAGATTATGACTTCCAAAAGCAGCAGCGACAGCAAGACGCTGATTTCAAGTCCCGTGTACAGAACGAAGATTATGACTTCCAGAAGCAGCAGAGACAACAAGACGCAGATTTCAAGTCCCGTGTACAGAACGAAGATTATGACTTCCAAAAGCAGCAGAGACAGCAAGACGCTGATTTCAAGTCCCGTGTACAGAATGAGGACTATGACTTCCAGAAGCAGCAGCGACAGGACGAAAGAGACTTCTTGAAGCAACAGCGTGACTTCCAAGGAAAAGTACAGAACGACGACTACGAATTCTTGAAGAAGCAACGTTTGGATGAGCATCAGTTTGAGCAAGATAAGCGTAAGTTCCAAAGTCGTGTGCAGAACGAAGATTATGACTTCCAGAAGATGCAACGAGAGCAAGCCTTAAAAGAAGAGCAGAATCAAGCAGATTTTATGCGCCAACGTCAAAACAAGTTTGATGACTTGGATGTATTGGAGAGAAAAGCTGCGATTGCTCAACGTAACATGAAGGCAATGAAAGAAGCAGAACTTGCAGAACTTCAGGAGAAGAACCGCTCTGCAGAAACTATGCAGTCGATGAATCTCAATGTAGAGATGAACCGTGACAATCTCTTTGCCAACATGACTGCAGAGCAAATACGTGCAGCGCAGCTTTCTCACCTTTCAAGTGAAGCTCAGGCTGAAATGGCAAAGTCTTATAGTTCTGAAAAGGAGAATGAACTTCGTGCACAACAACAAGCTGAACAGAAAGCCCTTTATGAGCAAATGATGCAAAATCAAATGGCGCAAAACAGTCAGAATCAAGAGATGATGATGAAAATGGCGCAAATGATGCAACAAGGCATGATGGGAATGGGCCAACAGCAAATGGCTGCTCAGCAACAGCGCTATGACGACCAGGTTGCTATGAAGCAAGAGTATCGTGAGAATGCGATGCGCCAGCAACAGCGTACAGATCATACTCAAGATAGTGCTTTAGACAACATCGGTAGAGTCAGCACAGCTGCTGCAAGCAACATGAATGCTTACGGAGGAAGAAACCAGCAATATCAGCAACCTTCCCAACCTCAACAGCCTGCTGCTCGCACCAAGACCTGCCCAAGTTGCGGAGCGGAAATTGATGCAGACGAGACATTCTGCCCAGAATGTGGATCAAGAGTATAAATCATTTAAATATTTAAAGATTATGGCAAAAGATAATTTCGACATTGACTCATTGTCTAAAGAACTTGACAACCAGATGTCACAGTTGGACAAAGAGCTCAACAAACAGATGGAGGATATATCTTCACAGGTTGAAGTGACCCCAAAAAAGCATAAGTACATCATTCGTCTTGATGGACCAATGATGCAAATTGACTCTATGGAACTTCCGAATGCTACAGACGATTGTATAGAGGAAATTTGGGAAGAAGAAGGACCTTTCGTTGATTACGTAAACGATGATTTGGAAGCTTTGTGGTATGATGCCTATGACATCGAAATTGAGGGAGGCAATGTTGACGAAGATGTAGTTAGCACTTTCAAGGAATTGGCTGGTGAAGTCAAGACTGACAATGTTAGACGTTCCCAATATTATCTCAATGTACAAAAAGACTATACAATATCTCTCCATGAGTTAACAGACGATGGAGAATACCAAGAGATAGATGGGAACTTGAAGGTCGAGATACCTTTCCATCTAACCCATGGGGCAAACCTTCAGGCGAACATAGATTGTAATCTTGTAACCAACGAGGAGTTACTGAGAGAACTTTACAAGAAGAATGGGTTTGATGAGTCTTACAATCTGTCTTTTATGGATGAGAACCTAAAGTTCATCCCAGGCAAATGGTATCTCGTAAACATGAAGGATTATGAATATTTCCAAGAAAACAAAGAATATATTCTTGAGACTGACGAAGAGTTTGACATAACAAAGCTGATAGGAATAGATGCCAGAATAGAATGTTCTGACGATTGCAACAGTTTCCTCACTGGCCTTTTCTATGGCGGAAAATTGCTTCCTCTCCACCATGATGCTGAGGATGATGGTGATGCATCTGTCCAAAACTATCTGATAAGATATGAAGATATGGGAGAAGAAGAAGGTGGTTTGCGAATTTACGACAGTTTCCCTGACCTAACGTATTTGTAAGATTTTAAAAGAAATACAGATTATGAACAAATTTAAATGTACATTAAAAGCTGACCGTGCCGGAATGAAGAAAGGTACAGTCATTGAGGTAACAACATCTCTCGCTAGTTGTGACGCTCACAACATCGCTGATGCATGTGAGGCAAAGTTTGGTAAGAAATCTCGTGATGCTTCCCATCCAAGTTACTGGGACATCAAGAAGGTATAACATAAGAAAGTGTAACTATAAAAAGAATGCTGGTATTTCAAAAAATATCAGCATTTTTTTGAAATTTTCTCCCAAGCTTACTATATTATATAAGGTATCACCAAAACAGAGTAATTATGACAGAGAAAGAAAAGAAGAGACTGGAAATGTACGAACAGCGATATGCTGAGAGTTGGAAGAAGCGAGAGATTAACGAGGAAGGTACGCTCAAACCTTTCTCCAAGGAAGAACTTGAGCATATCTTCATGCTCAACGACCACCTGAAAGAGCTCACTTCTTCCACTATCGACAAAACGCTTCGGGTATCGATACTTCTCCTCGACGAAATAGAAAAAGGCTACAAGGACTTCGAGGACTATCAAATAGAGAGCTACATCGGAATGACTTACCTTGATGATGGCGACGAGACCTTGGAAGAACAAATCAGACTTACATTCGAAATGGCAAAGTGCGACATCATCGGATGGGGCGCTGATTTGGAACCAGGAGTGCAAGAGGACGATGCCTTCGACAAGGAGATGATATTCAATAATGAAGAAAATAGCATCGGACAACTCTGGAATGAAATTTGGGAGAAATATCATGTTTCGCTCAACTGGGCTTTCAGCCATTATTTCAACTATCTCTCCATATTCACGGTGGAAGACATCATGAAAATCAAGCCCGGAAACTTCGAGATGAGTATTGAAATATCACTTTAACAAACAAAAGAAAGGGAAGAATATGGCAGCAAACATATCTTTATGCACTATCAGTTATAACTACGAGCATTACGCAGGTATCGATGTGGAAAAACTGTCCAACATTATCTATGAGTATGTCAAAAAGGAGTTTGCAGATTTCAATCCGCAGGTCTCTGAGCCTGGCTCTGACATGGAAATGCCAGACCATGTGGATATGCTGCTCTGCAAGAAGGATGGCAGCATCTTCTACGAAAGCGACATTCTGCGCCGTGCCGTCAACATTCCGCATGATTGTCAAATGGATGGATTAGTATTGGAAATCTTTATCCAGAACTGCGATGGCACGAGATACAAAAAAAGACATGCATATCCCAAGCCTTGGTGTAACCATAAAGCTAACGGCAAGTCGGACATGAGAAAACTGAAAATTCATAAAACTATCAGCAAAAGGCATCTTAACGATCAAGAAGGCAAAGACTCTGAAGGCATCAGAATACCTGAACTTAGACCCAAGATTGACCTTCACTTCTTAAGATAACCATCCCATGACATACGAAGAATTCAAGCATTTGGCTGAGCATCCACAGCATCGGGATGTTCCTGCCATCTTCAAGCTCGAAGTTTTAGAAACAGAAGAGCTGGAGGAGAAAATGCGTTCACACTATCCGAAATACAAGGTGAACTCCTATTGTCCGCAAGCTTTCACCACAACTCTGGGAAGGAGCGTATGATGGGTCAGATGGGTGGTGCGCCTCAGATGCCAGGCATGGGTGCTGCTGTTCCTCAGGTACAGTATTATATTGGCATCAATGGTCAGCAGTATGGTCCATGCGATTGGAACAAGCTCCAGCAGCTCGTTCAGCAGGGTCAGTTCACCCAGCAGTCATACGTTTGGAAGAACGGTATGGCGCAGTGGGAGTTTGCCGGCAATGTAGCAGAACTCGCTCCATTGTTCCAAGGCACCGCCCCACAGATGCTAGGAATGCCTCCTACTATGCCGGGGATGTAATTTCCCGGCAGCTATAATACAAACAAAAGTAAGAACATTAAAATTGTAATAATATGGAATTATTCAAAAAATTAGTCGGTGATATCGCAAAGACAGTAGGTGAAAGCCTGGAAGAAGTTTCAAACGAAGCCAAAAAGAGTTTCCAAGAGGCTCGCGAAGAGGTAAGAAAGAACATCCAGGAAGCAAAGCTGAATCAATCCAACTATGACGATGATGATGACGATGATGATGACAATTGGGATTATCCATTAACAAAGTTATCAGATGAAGACGATGATATACGAATCCAGTTAGGCCATTTTAAAAAATGGCGTTTTAACCATCGACGAGAGACATACAACTCTCGGCGAAGATGCCTTGGAGGGGTACAATAATATTAGAAAAGTCATTTTCCCTTCAACTCTTAGAGAAATTGACAAATGTTTTATCAAGTGAGTTGTAACATCCTCAATACATGAGCCACCACAAAGATATACGCACATCAGAGAACGTAGAATCTCACTATATTGATAACCAAACAATGTGCATCTCAATCCCAAGGTGGAATCTATGGTTTGAGCTAAAAGAGCATCAAATTGCTCCATAATAGAAAAAATTCC